>NZ_JBHFHD010000016.1:0-165961 GCF_041927335.1 Herbiconiux liangxiaofengii
GTGTTTCGGCGGCCATAGCGAGAGGGAAACGCCCGGTCACATTCCGAACCCGGAAGCTAAGACTCTCAGCGCCGATGGTACTGCAAGGGGGACCTTGTGGGAGAGTAGGACACCGCCGGACTTACTTTAGAAAGGGCCACCTCCGGGTGGCCCTTTCGCTTTAACACGACATATTTGAACAGTGACCCAGCAGGAGGATCTGACGTGAGCGAACCCGAAGACGACAAGGGTCGATCCGACGATCGAGCGCGACGCCCTCACGGTTCGCGCCCTGCTGGATCGAACTCGGACAAGAGGCCGTTCGAGCCTCGCCGGGACAGTAGTTCACGGCCCGACCGCGGTGCTCCGCGAGGTGATCGCCCGCAGCGCGGGGAGCGGCCCTCCGGTGATCGTCCGCAGCGAGGTGGCGATCGTCCGTCGTACGGTAATCGTCCGGCACGGGGTGCTGATCGCCCGTCGCGGGACGGCGACCGCCCGCGTAGCGGGGATCGTCCGTCGTACGGGGATCGTCCGCAGCGTGGAGGCGACCGTCCGTCGTACGGGGACCGTCCCGCGCGGGGTGGTGACCGTCCGTCCTACGGGGATCGTCCCGCGCGGGGTGGCGACCGTCCGTCGTACGGGGACCGTCCGCAGCGTAGTGGCGATCGTCCGTCTAATGGGGATCGCCCTGCTCGAAGCGGGGATCGTCCGTCGTATGGGGATCGCCCGCAGCGCAGTGGGGATCGTCCGCAGCGTAGTGGGGATCGTCCGTCGTATGGGGATCGTCCGCAGCGTAGTGGGGATCGTCCGTCGTATGGGGATCGTCCGCAGCGTAGTGGGGATCGTCCGTCGTATGGGGATCGTCCGCAGCGTAGTGGGGATCGTCCGTCGTACGGGGATCGTCCGCAGCGCGGGGGCGATCGTCCGCAGCGCGGGGGGTCGGACCGTGGAGGCTCGGGGGAGCGGCGGCTGTGGACCCGGGACGGGCAGCCGGCTCGCGGTGACTCGAGTGCGTCGCGGTTCGAACGTCCGGAGCTGACCGAGGAGGAACTGCGGGCTCGCGAGCTGCGCATGGTGCGTCCTCGTCACGACGACCCGATCATCCCCGACGACGTGACCCCGCGCGACCTCGACAAGGTCGCCCGGATGGAACTCAAGACGCTCAACAAGGAGAACGCGGAGGAGGTGGCTCGCCATCTCGCGATGGCCGCCCGCCTCATCGAGGACGACCCCGAGCTCGCCCACCAGCACGCCGTCTCAGCTGCTCGACGAGCGGGCCGGATCGCCGTGGTGCGCGAGACCCTCGCCATAACGGCTTACAGCACGGGAGACTTCGCTCTCGCCCTGCGGGAGCTGCGAACCTACCGGCGCATCTCCGGGTCGAACGAGCAGCTCGCTCTGATGATCGACAGCGAGCGCGGCATGGGGCGTCCTGAGCGTGGCCTCGAAGAGGGTCGCGCCGTCGATCGTTCGACCCTGTCGGTTCCGGCCCAGGTGTCGGTGGCCATCGCGATGTCGGGCGCCCGTCTCGACCTCGGCCAGGTGGACGCGGCACTCGGCGAGCTCGAGATCCCTCAGCTGAACCCCGACGTCGCCTACTCCTACAGCCCGGCACTGTTCGACGCTTATGCGGAGGTGCTCACCGAGCTCGGCCGCGATGCCGAGGCGGCAGACTGGCGTCGGCGGGCTGAGTTGGCCGAATCCGCGCTCGGTGGCGGCGATGGTGACGACATGATCGAGGTGTTCGACGAGGAAGGCGACGACGATGAGCCTGTTCGCATCGAAGAAGACTGAGCACGTGCATCCGCTCGACGGGGTCGACGCCGTTCTGGCCGACCTCGACGGTGTGGTCTACCAGGGCGCCGACGCCATTCCGTTCGCTGTGGACGCCCTGAACCGGGTGGCCGCCGACGGCCTGCGGGTGGGCTACATCACGAACAATGCCTCGCGTACCGACGTGCAGGTGGCTGAGCACCTGTCGAGCTTCGGGCTCGCCGTGCAGGCCGACGACGTGGTGACGTCGCCCCAGGCCGCCATGCGCGTCATGCGCACATTGGTGGACCCCGGCTCGCGCATCCTCGTGGTGGGCGGCGTGGGCCTCGTGTCAGAGGTCGAGAAGGCCGGTTTCGAGCCGACCCGTTCCGCTGAGGACTCGCCTGCGGCCGTGGTGCAGGGGTTCGCGCCCGAGGTGGGCTGGACGCAGTTGGCCGAGGCCGCCTTCGCTCTGCACGACGCATCCGTTCACTGGGTCGCCACGAACACCGACTGGACCATTCCGGTGGCCCGTGGCATCGCTCCCGGCAACGGCACCCTCGTGTCGGCCGTGCACACCGCTGTGGGACGTCTGCCGGTCGTCGCCGGCAAGCCCGAGACGACGATCTTCGAGGTGGCGGCCGATCGGTTCGCGGCATCGAACGCGGCGTTCATCGGCGACCGGCTCGACACCGACACCCTAGGAGCGAAGCGGGCGGGGCTGCGCGCCATCCATGTGCTGACCGGCATCGACCGGGCGAAGCAGTTGCTCGCGGCACCGGCCGATTCCCGCCCTGACTTCATCCTCGACGACCTCCGACAGCTGTCGGAGCCGTACCCGGTGGCGCGCGTCTCGAAGGACGGCAGTGAGACCAAGGTGGGCTCGAGCGTGGTGCGGGTGGCCGGCAACCGGGTGCGCGTGGTCAAGCCGGGCGACTCCGCCGTAGACCTGCTGCGAGCGGGATGTGCGATGATCTGGGGTTCGGGTATCTCCATCCACGCGCTCGACGTCGACCCGGCGCTGTACAGCTGAGCCGGTCGCCGTCAGCGCCGACGGCGGTGGGATGCGCCCGCGCCCGCGATGTGGCAGGAACTCGGTGGCGGGTGACCGCCACGGCATGGAACGGCCGGTACCGGCGGCCCTAGGCTCGAGCCATGGCGATCGTTCCTGACACGAAGAACTGGACCTGGGTGCTCGAGCGCGAGTGCCCCGAATGCGGATTCGACTCCTCCGCCACTCCGGCACACCTGGTGCCCGGACTGCTGCGCGCGAACGCCGCGGCGTGGCCGGCGGTACTCGAGCGTTCCGACGTGACTGAGCGGCCGGACGCCGAGACGTGGTCTGCGCTGGAGTACGCCGCCCACGTGCGCGACGTGTTCCGCATCTTCGCGGTGCGGCTGCAGCTGATGCTGGAGCAGGACGAACCCCGCTTCGCCAACTGGGACCAGGACGAGACCGCCGTCGCGGAGCGCTACAACGAGCAGGATCCGGCCACGGTGTCGGCTGAGCTGACGGCGGCAGCCGAGGTGATGGCCTCGGCCCTCGAGGCGGTGCCCGCCGACGCGTGGGACCGCACCGGATTCCGGGGGGACGGCTCGACGTTCACGGTCGACACCCTCACGCGCTATTTCATCCACGACCCCGTGCATCACCTGCACGACGTGCGCGGTTAGTCGACGTTCTCGATCAGGTGCAGCTGGGTTCCGTCGAGGTCGACGAGGAACCCGGCTCGCCGGCCCCACTGCTGGGCACGCACCGGATGCAGCCGTGGGCATCCGGTGGACTTCTCCTCGACTCCCGCCTCCCTGATGTGCGCGTACAGGGCGTCGACGTCGTCGACGCGCAGGCTGCACATGAAGGAACTCTCGGCGGGCACGAGCTCCAGGAAGGGGAAGAACTCCAGCTCGAGCTCTCCGCGTCGGAGGATCAGCCAGTCGACGTAGCTGTAGGCCGGCTCGAAACCGAACGATCCGTAGAACGCGATGGTGGCCTCGAAGTCGCGGGAGGGCAGGTTCGGCGTCGCATGATCGACCATGCCCACAGCCTAGGCCGCCGCCGAGTTGCGCCAAATCGCCCCTTGCGAGCCCGCAAGAGGGCGATTTGGCGCAACTCGGCGAAGGGGTGGGGCCAGGGGGCTAGGCGGGGTCGCCGATGCGTTCGAGGGCGTCGACGATGAGCGACCAGAAGCGCTCGTGGTCGAGGTCGACCGCGACGTGGGTGGTGCAGTCGTCGGGTGCCGGTGCCCGGAAGTCGGCGACGGTCATGCCGAGGGTGAGTGTTCCGGAGAGCTCGACGTCGAGTGGCACGCGACGGGTGGTCATGACGGCGGGGTCGATGACGAGCGCCACGGCGCACGGGTCGTGGACCGGCGGATGCACGAAGCCCTGCGCCTCGAGGTAGGTGTGGGCGAAGAACTCCAGCAGCTCCTCGACGAACCGCGAGGGCCCGGTGCCGATGGCGCGGATGCGCTCGACGACCTCGGGGGTGGCCAAGGCCTGGTGCGTGAGGTCGAGGCCCACCATGGTGAGCGGCCATGACTCGTTGAACACGATGTGTGCGGCCTCGGGATCGATGATGATGTTGAACTCGCTCGTCGCGCTCCAGTTGCCGACGTGGTAGCCGCCGCCCATCAGCACGACCTCCTTGACGCGGGGCACGATGCGCGGCTCCTTGCGTGCGGCGAGGGCGATGTTCGTGAGGCCGCCCGTGGGCACCAGGGTGACCGTGCCGGGCTCGTGCGCCATGATCGTGTCGATGATGAGGTCGACGGCGTGCCGGCCGTCGACCTCGATCTCGGGCTCGGGCAGCACGGGGCCGTCGAGGCCCGACTCGCCGTGGATGTCGGGTGCGACCTCGACCGACCGCACCAGCGGCCGGGCGCATCCGGCTGCGAACGGGACGCCCGTGATACCCGCCACGCGGGCGACCGAGAGAGCATTGCGTGTGACCTTCTCGAGCGTCTGGTTGCCGACCACCGTGGTGACCGCGAGCAGCTCGATCTCGGGGCTGCCGTGCGCGAGGAGGAGGGCGATGGCGTCGTCGTGGCCGGGGTCGCAGTCCAGGATGATCTTCTTCGGCACGGGTCTCCAGAGGTCGGGTGGGATGCACGTCGGGCAGGATGCGGATCGAGCCCGACCGGTTCTGTGATCATATATGAAACACGCGTTCATCTGTGCAATACTCGCGCCATGACTGATGCCCCGATGGATGCCCGAGCAGACGACCCCACCCGCGCCCTGGCCGCCAGCGGCGCCGCCCGGGTGGAGTGGATCCGGTCGCGGATGCCGTTGCTCGCCCAGGCCAGGGAAGACCTCGCGCGAACCCGGCCGTTCGAGGGCCGACGGATCGGGATGTCGCTGCACATCGAGCCCAAGACGGCGGTGCTGCTGGAGACGCTGGCCGCCGGCGGAGCCGAGATCGTGGGCACCGGCAACCACGGGTCGACCCAGGACGACGTGGTGGCCTACCTCAACACGCTCGGGCCGACCCTGTTCGGCCGCCGCGACGACACCCTCGAGGAACACCACGCGAACGTGCAGCGGGTGCTCGACGCCGAGCCCGACATGCTGCTGGACAACGGCGGCGACCTCGCGGCCGGGATCGTGGCTCGGGGCCGCACCGCCTCAATCCTCGGCGGCACGGAGGAGACCACCTCGGGCGGCGACCGGCTCCGCGGAGAGCTGGCCGGACAGGTGCCCTTCCCGGTGATCGTGATCAACGACAGCCTGCTCAAGGCCATCGGCGAGAACAAGCACGCCGTGGGCCAGTCGGTGGTGGAGAGCTTCATGCGCATCACCAACCTGATGGTGCCCGGCCGGCGGTTCGTGGTGTTCGGCTACGGCTGGTGCGGGCGCGGGGTGGCGCACTACCTGCGCGCGCTCGGCGGCAAGGTGGCCGTGGTGGAGGTGGACGAGCTGAAGGCCTTCGAAGCCGCACTCGACGGCTTCCGGGTGTCCGACGCGCTGTCGCTCGCATCCTGGGGCGACGTGTTCATCACCGCCACCGGGCACCCCGACGTGCTCACCCTCGACGCGATCTCGCTGATGCAGGACGGCGCGGTTCTGGCCAACTGCGGTCACTTCCCGTGGGAGATCGACGTGGCCGCTCTGCGCGCCGAGGCGGTGCAGAGCCGGGAGATCATCGACGCGGTCGAGCGCATCGACCTGCCGAACGGGCGGCACGTGGTGCTGCTCGCCGGAGGGCGGATGTTCAACCTCGCGGGCAAGGAGCCCAAGGGCAACTCGCTCGAGTCGATGGACCTCGGGTTCTTGCTGCAGACCCTCTCGCTCGAGCGGGTGGCGACGGATGCGGCGGGGCTCGTCGCCGGCGCGCAGCCGGTTCCCGACGACATCGACCGCACCATCGCGCGGCGCATGCTCGCGGCGATGCACGCCTCGGAGTGACGGCCGCATGAGTGGGGCGGACCCCGAGAAGGGCAGCGGGCCCGAGTACGCGGTGCCGGCGCTGGACAAGGCCCTCGACATCCTCGAGGTGCTCTCCGGCCGGCGCGACGGGATGAGTCAGGTGGAGATCGCGGCCGCCGTGGAACGCTCGCCCAGCCAGATCTTCCGGGTGCTCAGCACGCTCGAACGACGGGGCTACCTCTTCCGCGATCGGCAGACCGCGCTGTACTCGCTGTCGCTCCGGCTGTTCGATCTGGCGCACCGTCAGGAGCCGCTGCGGGCGCTGACCACGGCGGCGCTCGGGCCGATGCGGCGGCTCGCCGACGAGACCGGGCAGTCGTGCAACCTCAGCGTGCTGGACGTCGATCGCGTGCGGGTGGTGGCCCAGGCGGAGTCGCCGGGGGACTTCGGGTTCCGGGTGCGGGTGGGGGCCACGTTCTCAGTGGAGGACACGGCCACGGGCGCGGTGCTGAGTGCCTTCGACGGCACCGGGGTCGGCAGCGGGGGTTCGGGAGGCGTGGTGGTGGGCGATGCCGGTGACGTGCTGGCCGACATCCGGAATCGCGGTCATCTCGAGCGGGCGGATGCGCTGCAGCCGTCGATCACGGATGTGGTGTTCCCGATTCTCGGGGCGTCGGGCGGGGCCGTGGCGGCGCTGACCGTGCCGTATGTGGCGACGAGTTTCAGCGCGGTGAGCGCGGAGCGGGTGCGGGAGGCGGCCGGGCGGGCGGCGGCCGAGATCTCGGCGAGCCTGGGGCTCTAGGGGCTCTCAGGCCAGGCCAGGCGGGGCCCGGCCGTGCCGCCGTCAGTCGCACTCGGCGGCGGTGGCGATCTGCTCGTCGGTGGGGCGCCCGTAGGCCTCGATTCCCGAACCCGGAAGGTCGAAGCCCTGGGCGATGGCCCAGGCGGTGGCCCAGGCCTCCTGGTCGTTCGCGAACACCGGGCCCGAGAACAGCGGCTGGCAGTTCGGGCGGTAGATCTGGGTGTGGCCCACCTCGTGGGTCACGAGCGCCCGGGGATTGGGGTCGGAGTACCAGTCGTCCTCGACCGGGTAGTTGAGGGAGATGATGGCCCAGCCGCCGTCGGAGTCGAAGGTCTGGGCGGTGCCGGAGTACCAGCCCTCGCCCTTGCCGCTGACCTCAGGCGACCAGTCGAAGTCGAGCGTGATCCCGTGGCTGATGGAGCGGGCGTAGGCCTCGATCTCGTTGCGCACCGCCCACGCCGGGTCGGCGAGCTGGGCGGCGATGGTCTGCTGGGAGGCCTCGACGTCGCGCTCGGCCGCCACGAGCTCGACGAGCAGCGGGCCGGTGTGCGCGGCGGGCTGGGTGAGGTCGTCGGCCTGCTCGACCAGGCGGGTCAGGGCCACCGTGGAGCGTTTGGTGGCGAGGGTGTTGTTCGCGATGGTGGTGCGGGCTTCGGCGGCGACGGCGGTGAAGTAGGCGTCGGAAGCGTCGCCGAGGGCGTCGTCGGCGGTGGCGGTGCGGTCGGTGAGGTCGGTGAGAGCGGCCGTCGAGGCGGTGATGTCGTCGGCGATGCGCGCGATCGAGTCGGCCTCGGCGGTCACGTCCCAGGGTGGGCGCCAGCCGTCGGCGGAGGCGGGGGCGGCCCAGTCGTCGTCGGTGTTCTGGCTCTCGGCCTCGGTCTCGAGGTCGCCCAGCTCGGTGGTGCGGGACTGCAGGGGCTCAGACTCGGGGAGGGGATCGGCCGCGAACTCCGCGGTGGACACCACGGACCGGGTGCGCACGAGTGTGGAGTGCGCCGAGCGCAGGCGTGCCTTGAGGGCGGCCGAGGCGTCGTCGTGGGCCTCCAGGGCCGTGGCGTAGTCGGTGCGCGCCTCCACCGAGCGGTTGTCGGCGAGCACCGTCCAGGCGTAGAACCCCGCGGCCAGGAGCAGGGCGAGCAGGGCTACGAGGAGGGCGACGAGCCACGGTCGGGGCCGCCGGCGGCCTGAGGGGGAAGGAGCCGGAGCCTCGGTGGGCACGCCGGCCGTGGCGGGTGATGAGGCGGGCACGGGGGCCGCATCCGTTCGGCCCGGCTGTTCGCCTGGTTCGCCCGGGGTGCCGGGGTGCGTGGTCATGGTGCTCTCCTCGTGCCGCACGCGCCCCCGCGGGCGCGGCTCGCACAGCTTAGCCGCGCCGGCCTGCGCTCAGGCGGGGATGAGGCGCCGCTCGCGGAGGTCGCGGAAGATGCGCAGGAACATCTCCTCGGTCTCGACGTACTCGTGGAAGCCGGCCCGCCGCGACTTCGAGGTGTCGGCTATGACGTCGTAGTCCCAACCGAACACGAAGTCGCCGAACTCCCACGACGACACGTCGGAGTAGGGCGTGCGGATGAGGCCGTGCCGTTCGGTCATCCTGTTCCAGAGTGCCTCCTTGTCGGCCATCACCTCGGTGAGCTGCAACGGCAACGGGGGCGCGACCTCCAGGTCGAAGAACGCCGCGATCCTCGGCCACATCGACGACCAGCGGAACATGTCGCCGTTGGTGATGTTGAACGCCTCGCCTCGACCGCCCGGATCGGTGGCGGCCCAGACGGTGGCCTTCGCGAGCAGGTCGGCATCCGTCATCTCGATCAGGCTGTCGTAGGCCCCCGGTGCGCCGGGGAAACGGAACGGGACCCCCAGCTCCTTGCTGATGGAGGCGTAGACGGCGATCACCAGAGCGAGGTTCATCGGGTTGCCGAGCCCCACTCCGGCCACCACCGAGGGGCGCAGGGCCGACCACGACCAGGCGGCGCCGGCCGCCCGGCGCTCGAGCAGCTGCTGCTGGTCGACATTGAACTCGGGCGGCATGTGCGGCGGGTCGGACTCCTTCGCCGGCGTGGCGAACGGGCCGAGGTGCGCGCCGTAGACCTTGTAGCCCTGCATCAGGCTGATGTGTTCGAGCGTGGGTGCCGATGCGATGGCGTCGACGACGTTCGAGAGCATCGCGAGGTTCGGCTGCACCAGTTCGGCCCAGGTGGCGCGGTGCTGGTAGGCGGCGTAGAAGACGTGGGTGACGTCGGTGTGCGGCTGCAGCGCGTCGACGGTGGCGGCCGGGTCGAGGAGATCGACGCCGAGGTGTCGGACCGCTCCCCGGTCGGAGCCGCCGCGGCGCGAGACGCCGATGATCGACCAGTCTCCGAGTCGCTCGAGATGATCGATCAGGTTGCCGCCGATGACGCCGTGCGCACCGATCACCATCGCCGTCTTCCGAGGTCGCGCCGGGGTGGTCGTCTTGATCGTCTCGAGGGTCATGTCTCTCCTTGCATCGTGAATTACCGATGTACTGTCTAGCACATCATCGGTAAATCGCGATGTTGCGATAGACTTCGGACATGGCAGACCAGACAGAGCCGGACCTGGTGGCGGCGTTCAAGGCGCTCGGGCATCCGACGCGGCTCGCCATTCTGGGGTGGCTGCGGGAACCGGAGTCGTTTCCGCCGCAGGACCGACCGGCGGCGGAGGTGGGGGTGTGCTTGAAGCACATCCAGGCGCGCGCCGGGGTGTCGCAGTCGACCGCATCCCAGTTCATGGCCACGTTGCAGCGGGCAGGGCTCGTGACCTGCACCCGGGTGGGGCAGTGGTCGCACTACCGGCGCAACGAGGAGGCGATCGCGGAGCTCGGGCGCACGGTCTCCGTGACGGTGTGATCTGCGCGGGGCGGGGCTCGGTTCCGGCCCCGCGGCGGTGAGGTCCGGCACCTAAGCTGGTGCCATGACCAGCGCACCGGAGGAATACCTCGTTCCCGGATCAACCATCAGCTTCAACCGCCTGCCGAAGGTGTCGCTGCACGACCACCTCGACGGCGGGCTCCGACCCGCGACCATCATCGAGCTCGCCGACGAGATCGGCCTCGAGCTGCCCTCGACCGACCCGATCGACCTCGGCGACTGGTTCGAGGACACGGCCGACTCCGGCTCGCTGACCGACTACATCGCCACCTTCGACCTCACCATCGCCGTGATGCAGACCCGTGAAGGTCTCACCCGCGTGGCGCGGGAGTACGTGAACGACCTCGCCGCCGACGGCGTGCTCTACGGCGAGGTACGCTGGGCGCCCGGGCAGCATCTCACGAAGGGGCTCAGCCTCGACGAGGTCGTGGAAGCCGTTCAGGAGGGGCTCGAGCTCGGCAGCGACGACGTGCGACAGAGCGGCCGCGGCATCCGGATCGGCCAGCTGCTGAGCGCCATGCGTCACGCCGGCGACGGCCTCGAGATCGCCGAGCTGGCCGTGCGGCACCGTGACCGCGGTGTGGTGGGCTTCGACATCGCCGGAGCCGAGGCCGGCTACCCAGCGAGGAACCAGCTCGCCGCCTTCGACTACCTGGCGAAGAACTACGTGCCGGTCACCGTTCACGCCGGCGAGGCGGACGGGCTGGAGAGCATCCGGGGCGCGCTCTTCGACGGCCGGGCGCTGCGCCTGGGCCACGGCGTGCGCATCGCGGAGGACATCGCGGTGGAGCGGCAGGACGACGAGGCGACCTACGTGACGCTCGGTCTCCTGGCGCAGTGGGTGAAGGACCGCGAGATCACCCTCGAGCTCTCGCCCTCGTCGAACCTGCAGACCGGCGCGATCGCGGCCTGGGGCGACGACATCGCCGACCACCCGTTCGACCTGCTCTACCAGCTGGGCTTCCAGACGACGGTGAACACCGACAACCGATTGATGAGCAACACCACCATCAGCCGCGAGCTCGCCCTGCTCACCGACGCGTTCGACTACGAGCTCGCCGACCACGAGGTCTTCCAGCTCAACGCCGCCGCGGCCGCCTTCCTGCCGGTGGAGGACCGTGAGGACCTCGCCGACGCCATCTCCGAGGGCTTCGAGGCGCTCTAGGCCAGGAGGGCTCTGGGCCCGGAAGGGGCCTCCGGGCCCGGGCGATCAGGCGGCCGGTCGGTCGGGCAGCTGCTGCAGCGCCCACGTGTTGCCGTCGGGGTCTGCGAAGTAGACGAACCGGCCCCAGCCCTCATCGACCACCTGGCTGCACGTCACCCCGTTCTGTTCGAGGTGCGACCGGGCCTCGTCGGCATCCGGAACCACCACTTGGAGACCCTTCTGCGACCCCGGCGGCATATCGGTGATGCCCGTGCCGAACGCGATCGAGCACGCCGAACCGGGCGGGGTGAGCTGCACGAAGCGGATGTTCTCGGCCGGTGACGCGTCGTGGTCGGCAATGAAGCCCACCCTGTCGACGTAGAAGGCCTTGGCCCGGTCGACATCGGACACAGGGATGAAGACGAGTTCGATCTTCCAGTTCACGATCATGGTTGCCTGCCTTTCGTGCGTGCCGAGTCTGTTCGCCGGCACGCGGCGGAGTCAAGTGGTCGCCGTAGCCCCGGGTGCAGCCAACTCACCGGTTGGGCGGGGCGCGGGCTGGCAGAATGAACGGGCGATGACGTACCAGATGCCCCCGCTCGACAAGCTGCCGGAGGCGGCCATCTCGCTGCAGCAGTCAGTGGACGACTGGCAGGGGGCCGTTCGGGCGAGCGCTGCGGCACTGACCGCCATCGGAGCAGCCGACGCCTCGTACGGCGACCGGATGATCGCCATGATCCAGGAGTACGGCCCCTACATCGTGATCGCCCCCGGGCTCGCGATGACGCACGCGCGGCCCGGGCCCGACGTGCACGCGCCCGGCCTGGTGATCGTGACCCTCGCCGAGCCCGTGCACTTCGGGCACGCCCACAACGACCCGGTGTCGGTGGTGATCGGCATCGCCGCCACCGAGGCCGACGAGCACGTGGCCTCCGTCGCCGCCCTGGCGAACCTGTTCAACGACGAGACCGTGATCCCGGCGCTCGCCTCGGCCACCGATCCGGGCGCCGTGCGCCGGCTGCTCGCGGCGGCCTCGCGGCCTGGCCTATCCTGATCAGGTGAAGATCATCGCCCTCTGCGGCGCGGGCATCGGCACCTCCGAGATCCTGCGCGTGAATGCCGTGCGCGCTCTCGGCCGGCTCGACATCGAGGCCGAGGTGACGGCGTCGGATGTCGCGGGCATCGCCGCGGCCGCCGCCGACGCCCAGGTCATCCTCACCTCGCCCGAGCTGGTGTCGGCGATCGGCCGCACCAACGCCGACGTCGTGGTGATTCAGAACTACTTCGACCTCGACGAGATCACTGCCAAGCTCGAGGTGGCCGTCGGCTGAGGCTCAGCTGAACAGGCGCCGGAACACGTTGGTGTCGGCCAGGTCGACGAGTTCGTCGCCCCGCCCCGACATGATGGTGCGGATGGCGTAGAGCCCGAAGCCCTTGGCCTGCTGCACCGAGATGGTGGGTGGGATCGACAGTTCCTGACGCGCCGTGACGACGTCGATCAGCGCCGGGCCGTCGTGGGCGAAGGCCTCCTGCAGCGCACCCTCGAGGTCGTCGGGTTTCTCGACCCGGCGGCCGAAGATGCCCATCGACTCGGCCACGGCCGCGAAGTCGGGGTTGTCGAGGTCGGTGCCGTAGTTGACGAAGCCGGCCGCCTTCATCTCGACCTCCACGAAGTTGAGCGAGGAGTTGTTGAACACCACGATCTTCACCGGAAGCTTGCTCTGGCGAACAGTGAGCAGTTCGCCGAAGAGCATCGCGAGCCCGCCGTCGCCCGAGAGCGCCACCACCTGCCGCTCCGGGAACGCCGACTGCGCCCCGATGGCCTGGGGCAGGGCGTTGGCCATGCTGCCGTGGCTGAACGAGCCGATCAGGCGGCGACGGCCGTTCATCCGCAGGTAGCGGGCCGCCCACACCACCGGTGAACCGACATCCGGAATGAACACGGCATCGTCGCTGGCCAGCTCGCTGATGAGACGGGCGAGGTACTGCGGATGGATGGGGGCGCGGTTGCGGTCGTTGTCGGCCAGCTCGTCGAGACCCTTCCTGGTCTTGGCATAGTGCGCCAGGGAGCCCTCGAGGTGCTGGCTGCTGCGGGCAGAGGACTCGTCGAGCAACGGCAGCAGCGCCCGAACGGTGTCACCCACGTCGCCCACGAGACCCAGATCGATGGGGGTGCGCTTGCCGAGCTGCTCGCCGCGGAGGTCGAGCTGGATGATGGTGGCCTTCGACGGGAAGAACTGCGGGTACGGGAAGTCGGTGCCCAGCATGAGCAGCACGTCGCAGCTCTCCATGGCCCGATACCCCGACGAGAAGCCGAGCAGCCCCGTCATGCCCACGTCGTAGGGGTTGTCGTACTCCAGGAACTCCTTGCCGCGCAGGGCGTGCACGATCGGCGCCTGCAGCCGCTCCGCGAGAGCCACCACCTCGTCGTGCGAGCCCTCGACCCCGGCCCCGCCGAGGATGGTGACCTTCTTCGCGCCGTTCAGGATGCCGGCCGCCTTCGCGAGCTCGGAATCCGCCGGCCGGCTCACCGTGAGCGCCCGGGTGATGGGCGCCGACTTCTCCCGGCCCTCGCTCTGCTGCAGGAACAGCTCGCCCGGGATGACGACCACGGCGACGCCCCGCTTCTCGATGGCGGTGCGCATCGCGATCTCCAGCACGCGGGGGAGCTGCTCGGGCACGCTCACCATCTCGCTGTAGACGCTGCACTCGCGGAAGAGGTCTTGCGGGTGGGTCTCCTGGAAGTAACCGGTGCCGATCTCGGAGGCCGGGATGTGCGCGGCGATGGCGAGCACGGGCACCCGGCTGCGATTGGCGTCGTAGAGGCCGTTGATCAGGTGCAGGTTGCCGGGCCCGCAGCTGCCGGCGCAGACCGCCAGCTCGCCGGTGAGCGCCCCCTCGGCCGACGCCGCGAAGGCGGCGGCCTCCTCGTGCCGCACGTGCGCCCAGGCGAGCGCGCCCTTGCTGCGGCGGATCGCGTCCGTGAAGCCGTTGAGCGAGTCTCCGGGAAGCCCGTAGACCCGCTCGGCTCCGGCATCGTGAAGGATCTCGACGAGGGTGTCGGCAATGGTCGTCATGCTTCGAACCTACGTGCCCGACCTCCGAAGCGCATGCGACGGATGACGCGGGCCCGGCCGACAACGGGTCGGGGCCGGCGTCATCCGTTCGCCGTGTTTCAGCGGACGCGGGTCAGGAGATGCGGTCGCGCATGCCGCCCTCGAGCCGCTGCAGCAGTTCGACCACGGCGTCGCGCCGTTCGGCCACCCCGCCCTGCTCGCTCCAGGCGTCGAGGTAGATCTTGAGTTTCGGCTCGGTGCCGCTCGGCCGCACCATCACGCGCGCGCCGTCGAGGTTGAGACGCAGCACGTCGCTCGGCGGCACGCCGTCGACGCCCCGGCTGAGGTCGTCGATCGAGCGCACGGGCAGCCCGCCGATGTGGTCGGGCGGGTCGGCGCGGAGCCGGGACATGACCCGGTCGATCTGCGAGAGGTCGGTGACCCGCAGCGAGATCTGGGCCGAGCCGTAGTGACCGAAGCGCTCGCTGAACGCGTCGAGGTGCTGAGCGACGGAGCGGCCCGAGGCGGCCAGCGACGTGGCGAGGTCGAGGAAGGCGATCGCGGCCGAGATGCCGTCTTTGTCGCGCACGGTGCCCGGGTTCACCAGGTAGCCGAGGGCCTCCTCGTAGCCGAACAGCAGCCCGGGGGTGCGGGAGACCCACTTGAAGCCGGTGAGCGTCTCGGCGAAGCGCAGGCCGTAGGCCCGGGCGACCGCGCCGAGCGCGGGGGAGGAGACGATCGAACAGGCCAGAGCGCCGTCGACACCGGCCTGCGCGGCAGCCTCGGCCGCGCGCCAGCCGAGCAGCATGCCCACCTCGTTGCCGGTGAGTGCCCGGTAGCCGGTCTCCGACGCAGGGTCGGGGATGGCGACGGCCAGGCGGTCGGCGTCGGGGTCGTTCGCGATCACGAGATCGGCGCCCGCAGCCCGGGCCGTCTCGAACGCGAGATCGAGGGCGCCCGGCTCCTCGGGGTTCGGGAACGCCACCGTCGGGAAGGCGGCATCCGGCTCGATCTGGGCCGCGACGAGCGCCGGCGCGGTGAAACCGGCCGCCTCGAGCACGCGGGAGAAGGTCTCCCAGCCCACCCCGTGCATCGCCGTGTACGCCACTGTGAGCGGCGCGCGGTCGGAACGGTCGCCCGCCACGGCGGCCGTGGCCCGCACGTACTCCGTCACGAGCGACTCGTCGGCGAGCTCGTAGTCGTCGGAGCGCGGCAACTCGAGCACGCTCTGCGTCTCGGCCACGCGCAGGATGTGGGCGGCGATCTCGGCGTCGGAAGGCGCGACGATCTGCGACCCCTCGTCGGCGTCGCCGAGGTAGACCTTGTAGCCGTTGTCGCGGGGCGGGTTGTGCGAGGCCGTGACCATCACTCCGGCCGAGACGCCGAGCGCGCGCACCGCGAAGGCCACGAGGGGCGTGGGCAGCAGGCGCGGCAGCAGCACGGCGCGCACCCCGGCGCCCGCCATGATCTCGGCGGTGTCGCGTGCGAACACCTGCGAGTTCTTGCGGCCGTCGTAGCCGATCACGATCGAGGGCGGGGCATCCGGATGCGCGCGCTCGAGCAGGAAGGCCGCGAGCCCTGCGGCCGCCTGGCCCACGAGCACCCGGTTCATGCGGTTCGGGCCCGCGGCCAGCTCGCCGCGGAGCCCAGCGGTGCCGAACGCCAGCCGGGAGCCGAACCGCGCCCGCAGATCGGCCACGGCATCGGGATGGCTCGCACCCACCCGGCGGAGCAGCATGTGCAGCTCGTGGTGGGTCTCGGGGTCGGGGTCTTGGTTGAGCCAGGCCACGGCCTGCTCGACGAGCACCTCGACGTCGTTCAGGGCATCCGGATCGGTGCCGTCGGCCCCGTCGGTGCCGTCGGCGGCGCTAGGGGCCGCGTCGTGGAGGCCGCTCACAGCGCGGTGACCACCCGGGCGAGCAGGTCGCCGATGGCGGCCTCGGCGTTCTTGCCCGCCTCGATCACCTCGGCGTGGCTGAGCGGGGTCTTCTGGATGCCGGCGGCGAGGTTCGTGATGAGCGAGAAGCCCAGGATCTCCATGCCGGCCTCCCGGGCCGCGATGGCCTCGAGAGCGGTGGACATGCCCACGATGTGGCCGCCGATGGCCTTCGCCATCTGCACCTCGGCCGGGGTCTCGTAGTGCGGGCCGCGGAACTGCACGTAGACGCCGTCATCCAGGCCCGGGTCGACCGAGCGGGCGACGTCGCGCAGGCGGCTGGAGTACAGGTCGGTGAGGTCGACGAAGGTGGCCCCCTCGAGCGGCGAGTCGGCCGTGAGGTTGATGTGGTCGCTGATGAGCACGGGGGTTCCCGGCGTCCAGCTCTCCTTGATGCCGCCGGCACCGTTGGTGAGCACCATGGTCTTCGCTCCCGTGGCGGCGGCGGCGCGCACGCTGTGCACCACCCGGCGCACGCCGTGGTTCTCGTAGTAGTGGGTGCGCGCACCGATCACGAGGGCGTGCTTGCCGTTCGGCAGCCGCACCGATCGCAGGGTGCCCACGTGCCCGGGGACGGCCGGCATGCCGAAGCCCACCACGTCGGTGGCGGGGATGTTCGCGACCGTCTCGCCGATCAGGTCGGCGGCCTTGCCCCAGCCGCTGCCGAGGATGAGGGCGACGTCGTGCGAGGGCACGCCGGTCAGCTCGGCGATCTGCGCCGCGGCCTCGCGGGCGATGGCGAACGGATCGGCGTCGGGGAGGTCGAGGGGGTTGGGGGTCGGAGAGGACATTCGTCCACTCTATTAGCCCTCGCCGTTGGTTTGGCGGGGGTGCGCCGACACGGGAGAATGGCCGCATGGGCAATGAGTTCGAGCGCAAGCAGAGGGTCGTCGTCGTGGGCGGGGGCCCCGGGGGATACGAGGCGGCCATCGCGGGCGCGCAGCTGGGGGCGGAGGTGACGCTCGTCGAGCAGGTGGGGGTTGGTGGTTCCGCCGTGATCACCGACGTGGTGCCGTCGAAGACCCTGATCGCGGTGGCCGAGGCCACGAACGCCATCGGCGAGGCCGCCGACCTCGGGGTGCAGTTCTTTTCGCGCAATGACGCCGGCCGGCCGGTGCGACCCGAGGTGGCGGTGAACCTCGCGCAGGTGAACAAGCGGCTGCTCGGGCTCGCGCGCCAGCAGTCGGAGGACATGCGGGCGAACCTCGTGCGAGCCGGGGTGACGATCGTGAGCGGCCACGGCCGGCTCGACGGATCGAGCTCGGTGATCGTCTCGACCGCGGGCAAGGGCGGTACCGACTTCGACGCACTGGAGGCCGACACGATCGTGGTCTCCGTGGGCGCGAGCCCGCGCATCCTGTCCAGCGCGGTGCCGGATGGCGAGCGCATCTTCACCTGGACGCAGCTGTACAACCTGCAGTCGGTGCCCGAGCACCTGATCGTGGTGGGCTCGGGTGTCACGGGTGCGGAGTTCGCCTCGGCGTACACGGCGCTCGGGTCGAAGGTGACGCTCATCTCCAGCCGCGACCAGGTGCTGCCCGGCGAAGACGCCGATGCCGCCGCGGTGATCGAGAACGTGTTCAAGCGCAACGGCATGACCGTGCTGTCGAAGTCGCGCGCCGACCGGGTGGAGCGCACCGCCGACGGCGTGCTGGCCACCCTCTCCGACGGCCGCACCGTCGAGGGCTCGCACTGCCTGATGGCGGTCGGCTCGGTTCCGAACACCAAAGACATCGGACTCGAAGAGGCCGGCATCCAGCTCTCCGACTCGGGGCACATCCGGGTGAACCGGGTGGCCCGCACCAGCGCTCCGAACATCTACGCGGCGGGCGACTGCACCACCTTCCTGCCGCTGGCCTCGGTGGCGTCGATGCAGGGACGCACCGCGATGTTCCACGCCATGGGCGATGCGGTGAACCCCACCGAGTTGCGCAACGTGGCGTCGAACATCTTCACCCAGCCCCAGATCGCCACCGTGGGCTGGACCCAGCGGCAGATCGAGGAGGGCATCGCCCAGGGCGACATCTACAAGCTGCCGCTGTCGTCGAACCCGCGCGCCAAGATGATGGGCATCAAGGACGGCTTCGTGAAGCTGTTCGCCCGCACCGGGTCGGGCACGGTGATCGGCGGCGTGGTCGTGGCCCCGAACGCCTCGGAGCTGATCTTCCCGATCGCGCTCGCCGTCGAGCACCGGCTCACCGTGGACCAGGTGTCGCGGGCGTTCACCGTGTACCCGTCGCTGTCGGGGTCGATCTCCGACGCCGCGCGGGCGATGCACATCGTCCTGTAGCCGGCCGGGGCCCGTCGGCCCGCCGGCCCGCCGGCCCGCCGACTCAGTCCAGCGGGATGACCCGGAACGTCGTGGCGACGAGCGGCCCCGGATCCGTGGCCGACCATGCCGGGTCGGAGAGGTGCGCGCGCACGGCGTCGGTAAGGGTCTGGAAGTAGGCCACGTGGGCGGCGCGCCAGGCGTCGATCGACGGGGACTCCTGCAGGGCCAGCTCGGGGGTGACGTCGGCCAAGGTGGTCTGGACGACCTCGGTGTACTCGAGCAGGGCGGCGGGGTCGCCGGCCGAGTCGAGGAGGGCTCGGCGTTCGCCGACGCGGGGCACGGGGACGCCGCTGAGCGCATAGGCGGCCTCGAGCGTGGTCGAGCCGGTCTTGCGGCCCGAGAGGATGCGCTGCACCATCTGGTCGCGGAACGGGCCCGGATCGCCGAAGACCACCGGCACGAGTCCGGCGGAGGCCGCCCGGTCGAGTCGGGTGGAGCGGTCGGCGGCCTGGGCGGACGACGACGCGAGGATGCGGTCGCACAGGTCCATCGTGGCCACGTTGTCCCAGGCGCCGTCGGGTGAGATCGTGCCGGCGGCGACCGCGTCGGCGAAGGCGCGCACCTCGCCCACGAAACCGCGCAGGTACAGGTCGCGCCCGGTACCCGACATGGCGCTCTCGGCGGGCCGGAGAACGACGTCGCGCTCGGCGAGCGTGCCCCAGGCCGGGGGCGGCACCTCGGCCGGCGGCAGGTCGGCGCCCGGCGCGACGGCGACGGTGTGCAGGCGGAGGGTGTGCGCATCCGTCGTCTCGGCGAAACCGGCGTCGCCGATCACGCGCACGCCCTCGACCTCGTTCGCCCGGCTCGGCAGCCCCGTGAGGTCGAGGGTGCCGCTCACGCCCGAGGCGAAGCCGAGCGTGACCGACAGGGCAACGTTCGCCCCCTCGCCCGAGTTCACGGCGTGCACGGTCTCGACCTCGCCGAACAGGTAGCGCACCAGGTCGATCAGGTGGATGGCGGCGAGGGTGACGAACTCGGCCTCGGTGCGGCAGAACGGAGTGGAGTCGCAGCCGAACTGCACCGCGAACGAGCGCACGCTGCCGAGCGCCCCCTCGTCGAGCAGGGCGCGCAGCCGCTGGTAGACCGGCGCGTGGCGCTTCATGAAACCGAGCTGCACGCCGACACCGGCGTCATCCGACGCCCGGGCCACCTGCCGCGCCTCGGCCCCGGTGAGCCCGAGCGGTTTGTCGACGAACACCGGGATGCCGGCGGCCAGCGACTGCAGGGTGAGCTGCAGCTGGTCGTGGGGCTGGGCCACGATCAGCACGCCGTCGAGCCCGGGGTGGGCGAGCAGCGACTCGGCGGAGGCGTACGGAGTGCCTTCGGGGCTGCCGGCCAGCGCGAGCGCGCTCTGCGACCGCTCCACCGAACGCGTGGCCAGGGCGGCGAGCGGCAGCCCCGCCAGCCCGAGCGAGGGCAGGATGTTGGTGCGCGCGTGGAAGCCCGCCCCGATCATTCCGAGAACGGGTGGGCGGGCGCCGGCGTCGGCCACGATCAGGCCGTGATGTCCAGCAGCACGTGCCCCGAGGAGACCGTGCTGCCCACGGCGGCCGCGATGTTGGCGATCGTGCCGTCTTTGTGGGCCGTGATGGGCTGCTCCATCTTCATGGCCTCCAGCACGAGCACGAGGTCGCCCTTGACCACGGTGTCGCCGTCGGCGACCGCGATCTTCACCACGGTGGCCTGCATGGGCGCCTTCACCGAGTCGCCGGTGGCGCTCGAGACCCCACCGACGGATGCGCCCCGACGGCGCGGGGGAGCGCCGGCCGAGCGGCTCGCCCCGGCCGCGGCCGAGCGGGCCCCCGCCGCCACGAGCGTGCTGGGCAGCACCACCTCGACGCGCTTGCCGTCGACCTCGACGATCACCGTGCGGCGTTCGGCCGGCTCGGGCGAGTCCTCCAGGGAGCCGCTCCACGGCTCGGCCGGGTTGACGTAGTCGGTCTCGATCCACCGGGTGTAGATGGAGAACGGCTTACCGTCGGTGGGGGCGAAGGCCTCGTTGCGCACCACGTCGCGGTGGAAGGGCAGCACGGTGGGGAGACCGGCCACCTCGAACTCGTCGAGGGCGCGGCGGGAGCGCTCGAGCGCGTCTTCGCGGCTCGAGCCGGTGACGATGAGCTTGGCCAGCAGCGAGTCGAACGAGCCGGAGATGACGTCGCCGGCCTGCACGCCGGAGTCGACGCGCACGCCGGGGCCGCCGGCGGGCTTGAAGACGTGCACGGGGCCGGGGGAGGGGAGGAAGCCGCGGCCCGGGTCTTCGCCGTTGATGCGGAACTCGAAGGAGTGGCCGTGCGGCACCGGGTCATCGTAGTCGAGCGTGCCGCCCTCGGCGATCCTGAACTGCTCGCGCACCAGGTCGATGCCCGTGACCTCCTCGGAGACGGGGTGCTCGACCTGCAGGCGGGTGTTCACCTCGAGGAAGGAGACCGTGCCGTCTTTGCCGATCAGGAACTCGCAGGTGCCGGCGCCGAGGTAGCCGACCTCTTTCAGGATGGCCTTCGAGGCGCTGTAGAGCAGGTCGTTCTGCTCGGTGGTGAGGTACGGCGCCGGGGCCTCCTCGACCAGCTTCTGGTGGCGGCGCTGCAGCGAGCAGTCGCGGGTGGAGACCACGACCACGTTGCCGTGGGCGTCGGCCAGGCACTGCGTCTCGACGTGGCGCGGCTGGTCGAGGTACTTCTCGACGAAGCACTCCCCACGGCCGAATGCGGCGATGGCCTCGCGGGTGGCCGACTCGAACTGCTCGGGCACCTCCTCGACGGTACGGGCGATCTTGAGGCCGCGACCGCCGCCGCCGAAGGCCGCCTTGATGGCCACCGGCAGGCCGTGCTCGGCCACGAAGGCGAGCACATCGTCGGCACCCTCGACCGGGTCGATGGTGCCGGGGGCGAGCGGGGCGCCCACCTTCTCGGCCACGTGACGCGCGGAGACCTTGTCGCCGAGCTTCTCGATCGCCTCGGGCGACGGACCGATCCAGGTGAGACCGGCGGCGATGACGGCGCGGGCGAAGTCGGCGTTCTCGGCGAGGAAGCCGTAGCCCGGGTGCACGGCGTCGGCGCCGGAGCGGCGGGCCACGGAGAGGATCTTCTCGATCACGAGGTAGGTGTCGGCGCTCGAGGTGCCGTCGAGCGCGTAGGCCTCGTCGGCCAGCTGCACGTGCAGAGCGTCTCGATCCTGGTCGGCGTAGACGGCGACGGAGCCGATCCCGCTGTCTCGGGCGGCGCGGATGACGCGGACCGCGATCTCGCCTCGGTTGGCGATGAGGACCTTGGTGATACGGGGCATAGTGACCTAGCTTATTGCCGCCGACCATCCCCGATTTGGCATGTGCGCACAAAATCGCCGCGGTGGGCAGGTGTCATGTCTACAACGGCAGTCGCTCAGCGGGGCCGGATGGCGGCTCCCAGAGGTCGGTCCAGGTGACGCCGAAGCCGGCCAGCAGGTCGCGCAGCACCGGCAGAGACATGCCGATGACCGCTGAGGGCGCTCCGGTGATGCTGCGGATGAACGGAGCGGCCAGCCCGTCGATGGTGAACGCCCCGGCCACCAGCAGCGGTTCACCCGAGGCCACGTACGCGTCGATCTCGGCCTCGGAGATGTCGTCGGCGAACGTGAGTGCGGCGTGGTCGGTGCGGCCGGCGGCCCGCCGGCGCGCACCGCCCCGGTGGTCGACGAGCCAGTGCCCGGAGTGCAGCACGCCGGTGCGGCCGCGCTGGGCGAGCCAGCGTTCGCGGGCCACCTCCGGCCGGTGCGGCTTGCCGTAGGAGACGCCGTCGAGCTCGAACGCCGAGTCGCCGCCGAGCACGAATCCGTCGACGGGCACGCCACCCGGGAGGGCGTCGACCGGGAGGGCTGCCAGCGCGTCGACCACGGCCTCGGCCTTGGCCTCGGCGAGCAGCTGCACCATCGCATCCGTCGTCAGCGGGCCCTCGCCGGAGGCGGCCCGCTCACGAAGGGCGGCTTCGACCACGGCGTCCTCGTCGACCTCGGAGGGCACGACGATCGGCTCGACGCCGATCTGGCGCAGCAGTGCGAGCCGGGCGGGAGAGGTGGAAGCGAGGTAGAGGCGCACGCCGTCGGCCTTTCGCGATGAACGGGGGATGGAGGGAGCTGGAGGTGCGGTGAGCTGGAGTCGCAGCCGGCTGTGGGATGCTCGCCTGATGGCTGACAACGACAACGAGCTGATCGAGCTGACCATCGACAATGTAGCCCACGGCGGGGTCTTCGTGGCCCGGCATGAGGGCCGGGTGGTGTTCGTCGCCGACGCCGTTCCGGGTGAACGCGTGCTGGCCCGCGTGGTCGACGCGAAGTCGTCGTTCTGGCGCGCCGACACCGTCGAGGTGCTCGAGGCCTCGCCTGATCGCGTGCCGCACGTCTGGCCGGCGGCCGCGCTCGAGCGCGACCCCTCCGCCCGCGCCGGCGGAGCCGAGTTCGGTCACATCGCCCTCGCGCGTCAGCGTGCGCTCAAGGGCCAGGTGCTGACGGATGCGCTGCAGCGGTTCGGCAAGATCGACCGCCCCGTCGAGGTGGAGGCGATCCCGGGTGAGGCCGACGGCACCCGGTGGCGCACCCGCGTGCGTCTGCACGTGGGCCGCGGAGGCCGGGTGGGCCCGTACGCGGCGCGCTCGCACGACATCGTGCCTGTCGACTCGCTGCCCCTCGCCACGCTCGCCATCGAGGAGGAGGCCCGCTCGGTCGCCGGAACACTCGAGCTCGGCGGGCAGGGAGCGGTGGCCGTCGACCTGATCGAGACCTCGGGGGGCGAGCTGCGGGTGTCGCTGGTGCCCGAGGAACGCTCGAAGTCGGGGGGCGGCCGGGGCGGCCGTGGCGGACGCCAGAGCGGCGGCGGGCGGGGCCAGAGCGGTCGTAATGGTGCAGGTGGTCAGCGCGGCGGACCCCGGGGCGACGCGTCAGCGGCGGCCCGGGCATCCGGAACGGAATCGGCGGCCGGCGCACCCGCCACCATCGTGGAGCGCGTGGGCCAGCGCGAGTTCCGGCTGGCCGAGAACGGCTTCTGGCAGGTGCACCGGCACGCCGCCCAGACCCTCACGACCGCGGTTCAGGAGCTCACCCGCGCCGATCTCGTCGATCCGCGCGCGGCCAACCACGACCTCTACGGCGGGGTGGGGCTGCTCGCTGCGGCGTTCGCCGACCGCTTCGGTCAGGCCACCCGCATCACGAGCGTCGAGTCCGACGGGCTGGCCACCGACCACGCATCGGAGAACCTCGCCGAGTGGATCGGCGCCCGTGCCGTGACCGCCAGGGTGGACCGCTACCTCACCGAGCTCGAGCGCGACGCCTCGGCCGAGGACAGGCGCCGGCTCGCGGCCGCCACCATGGTGATCGACCCGCCGCGCTCGGGTGCCGGCCGCGACGTGGTGGGCTCGCTCACCCGGCTCGGCGTCGCCCAGGTGGTCTACGTCGCCTGCGACCCGGTGGCGTTCGCCCGCGACGTCGCGTTCTTCGGCGAGGCCGGGTACGTACTGGACACCGTTCGCGCCTACGACCTCTTTCCGAACACCCACCACCTCGAGACGGTGGGCGTGCTGGTCAAAGGCTGACGAGGGCGCCCGGCGTAGGATGGCGGGAGTCTTCTCAAGGGGTGAGCGGTGCACGACCAGACCACGCAGCAGACCACGAACCAGCCGACGGATGCGGGCGCCGGTGCCCCGGCCCCCGTCCGGGTCGCCATCGTCGACGACCACGAGTCGGTGCGCCTGGGCATCCGGGCCGCCTGCCAGGAGGCGGGCTTCGAGGTGGTGGCCGCCTCCGCCTCGGTGAGCGAGCTCTGGGTGGCCCTCGCCGGCCAGGAGTGCGACGTGGTGGTGCTCGACCTGAGCCTCGGCGACGGCTTCTCGGTGACCGAGAACGTGCAGCACGCCCGGTCGATGGGCGCGTCGGTGCTGGTTCACTCCATCGCCGACCGGGTGGGGCTCGTGCGCGAGGCGCTCGCCGCCGGCGCCGCGGGGGTGGTGCCGAAGTCGGCCGCCACGAAGACCGTGATCGCGTCGGTGGCCGCCGTGGCACGCGGCGACGTGCTCAACAACCTCGAGTGGGCGAGCGCCATCGACGCCGACCCCGAGTTCGGCAAGGCCCAGCTCGCCCAACGCGAGCGCGACGTGCTGCACCTGTACGCCTCCGGCCTGCCGCTGTCGCAGGTGGCGCTGAAGCTCAACATCAAGGTGTCCACGGCCAAGGAGTACCTCGACCGGGTGCGCGCGAAGTACGTGGAGGTGGGGCGACCCGCCCGCTCGAAGGTGGAGCTGCTGCGGCGCGCCGTCGAAGACGGCATCCTCGCGCTCGACGACGACGGACATGTCGGCTGACGCAGGCCGATCCGGGGCAGACCGCCCGGCGGAAGCCCGCCTGATGGGAGACCGCCCCGTGGGCGCCCGCCCGGCCGACCCGCTCGGCCGCAGTGCCCGGCGCATCCTCGCCGACGGTCGCACCCCGCTCAGCCGCGCCATGATCGACCTCGTGCTGGCCCGGCTGCAGGGCCTGTTCGGGTTCGCCTTCGCCCTCTTGTCCATCCCCGTGCTGGCGGACTCGGTGGACACCCTCAAACCGGAGTGGGCGTGGGGAGTGGCCATCGCCCTGTTCGGCGCGATCGGCGCCTGCTTCGTGTGCTCGCTCGCGGGCCGCGGCATCCGGGTGTCGATGGCGGCCTTCGCGGGGCTCTTCGCGCTCTCGTTGCTGCTCTGGCCGCTGGCGGTGCGGAGCCCCGAGGCGGCTCTCGGGGTGCAGCCGTGGCTCTGGTACATCGTGATCGTGGCGGTCGGTGCCGCCTCGATCGCCCTGCCCACCGCCTGGGCCGTGGTGTACGCCATCGGGGTGCCCGCCACGTTCTTCGTGCTGCGGCAGCTGCCGGCGGGTGGCCAGGCCTCCGTGCTGAACGCCCTGCTCGACACCGTCTACTCCCTGGTGCTCGGCGCGTTCCTGGTGATCGTGATCACGGGGCTCCGGGCGGCGGCCAGCCGGGTCGACGAGGCGCAGGCCCTGGCGGTGGAACGGTACGCGGATGCGGCCAAGCGGCATGCGACGGAGCAGGAGCGCACCCGGGTCGACACCGTCATCCACGACCGGGTGCTCTCCACCCTCCTCGCCGCGGCCCGGGCCGACTCCGCCGACGACCGGCAACGCGTGGTGGGCATGGCCGAGAGCGCCCTGGTGTCGTTGCAGAGCGCCGACGCGGAATCGGAGATCGCCCGCGACCGTCCGCTGTCGGTGCTCGTGGAGCGGGTGCGCGCGCTCGCCTCCGCCATCGCCGCCGACGTGGATTTCTCGGCCGAGGGCGACACCGGCCAGCTCGTTCCCGGCCGGGTGCTCGAGGGCTTCTACACGGCGGCCGTGCAGGCCCTCACCAACAGCGTGCAGCACGCCGGCGACCACGGGGTGACCCGACGGGTGCGGGTGCACTGTCGCGGCGCATCCGGATTCAGCGTGCTGATCGACGACGACGGAGTGGGCTTCGCCGCCGCCGAGGTGCCCGCCGACCGGCTGGGGCTGCGCATCTCGATCCGCGAACGGGTCGACTCGGTGGGCGGATCGGCCCGCGTGCGATCGCGGCCGGGCTCGGGCACGACGGTGCAGCTCGAGTGGCGCCCGGGTGCGGAGGGGGCCTCCGCATGATCTCCATTCCCCGGCTGCTGCTGGTGGGGCTCGCCGCCATCTTCTCGGCCTTCCACCTCGTGCTGGGCATCTCGGCGCTCGACGTGCCGGCGAACCCGTGGCCCGGACTCGTGGCGATGCTGCTGTACGCGCTGGCGACGGTGTTCAGCCTGGTGCCCTCGACGAGAGCGCGGATGCCCGCCGGCGTCGCCGCCGGGAACGTCGCGGTGACGGCGGTGTCGCTCATCCTGGTGCTGCCGCAACTGGAACCGCACGCCCAGAACGGGTATGCCACCTGGATCGTGGGGGCGATCGGCACCCTGATGACCATCACGGTGGTGCGTCAGCGACCATTGTTCGCCTGGACGGGGATCGGCGTGATGATCGTGGGGATGCTGGCCTGGGTGGGCGACCCGTTCGCGCTGCCCGCCCTCGGCGTGATCGGCGGCCCGGTCTGGGTGGGTATCGGCCATGCCGCCACCGCGGCCATCGTGCGGGCCACCCGGGATGCTCGATTGTTCGAGCTGGCCGAGCAGCGCGCCGTGGAGTGGCAGGCGCAGGAGCAGGCGGAGTTCTTCGAGCGCCGCGTGCGGCTCGCGCAGATGGACCGCACCGTGGCCCCGATGCTCAAGGCGATCATCGCCTCCGACGGCCGGCTCGACGAGGAGGAGCGGCAGGAGTGCCTGCACCTCGAAGCCGCGATGCGCGACGAGATCCGTGGGCGCCGGCTGCTCGACGACCGGGTGCGGCGTGAGGTGATGGAGGCCCGGCGCCGGGGCGTGGAGGTGACGCTGCTGGACGACGGCGGCATCGACGACCTCGACCGCGCCCAGCACGCCCGGGTGACGGCCGTGATCGCCGAGCAGATCGGCGGCAGCACCGCCGACCGTCTCGTGGTGCGCACCGGCCGGCCCGAGGACGACGTGGCCGTGACGATCGTGGGGCTTCGTGACGCCCCGGCCGGCGAAGGCGGCGAAGGCGGCGAGGGCGACGACGCGATGGTGGGTGGCGTCGGGCAGTTGGAGGAGGAGGCCGAGCTCGAGCTCTGGCTGGAGGTGCCCCGGGAGGCCGGAACAGAAAAAGAACCGGGGACCGATCGGAATCGGCCCCCGGTGTGAGATTTCGAGTCAGGACGATAACCCGAATATCGCCCTGACTCGCCCCCGGAACACGAGCCCGCTTACCCTAGTCGGCTCGTATCCGGCAGTGCCCCTCCGAGGAGAGACGCCTTGCATTACTTATTCTGCGGAAGTCATTGCAACCGCACAGTCGTCATTTGTGGGGACATTTTCGCCGACGCTCTCAGGGTTCTCCCGAGTTGCACCCAGGCTGAGGCTCGGCCGTGGGCCGCGCTGCGCGTCAGGCGCTGAACGAGCGCCAGGCGCCGGGCCCCGGATGCAGCGGGGCCCGAAGCCCCCGCTGGCTGCGTTCCCACGCCGAGGGGCCGACGACGGGTTCGGACTGCAGCGCCTCGAGCTCCTGCTGCACTGCCGCGTCGACGACCACCGTGACGGCGGCGAGTTCGCCCGCGGAGAGCCCGCGGGTGACCACCCGGAAGGGGGGTGTGGCGACGGTCGGATCACTCGATTCGTTCACATCGACGAGGCTACATTAGAACCCACTCAACGAAAGCGGGATCGTCGCCCATGAGGAAGACCTTCACCTTCGCGGGCCGGTACCTCGCGACCATTCCGCTCAGCCTCGGCTTCGCCGCCGTCATCCTGCTGACCTCTCTGGTGGTGGGAACGTTCTTCGGGCCGCCCTCGGAGGTGACGGCTGACACCTGGGCGGCCGGTGTGACCACCGTGGTCGACGAGGGCCACTGGTGGACGGTGCTGACGGCCCTGTTCATCCCGTGGGATCCCTACCAGCTGGTGGCGGGCATCCTGCTCTCGATCGCCCTGCTGGGTGTGGCCGAACGGCTGCTCGGGCCCCGCCGCCTCGTGCTGGCCTTCTTCGTGACCGGCCTCGTGGGCGTGGGACTCGGCGTGGTGCTGCAGTGGGCCGGGTCGCTCGCCGGCGAGTGGTGGGCCGACGGCACCAGCGTCGACCTCACCGTCGACCCGCTCACGCCGATCGTGGGGGCGCTCGTCGCGTCGAGCTCGCTCATGGGGCCGCTGTGGCGCCGGCGGGTGCGGCTCGTGGCGTTCGGCCTGCTCATCATGTTCACGCTGTACGTGGGGGACACCTCGACCGTCTATCGGCTGATCGCAGCCGTCGCCGGGCTCGCGATCGGTCACCTGATCTCGGGGCGCAGCCGCCGGATGGTGCTGCTGAAGAGCTCCTTCGGCGAGGTGCGCGTGCTGGTGGCCACCATCGTGCTGATCACGGCGATCGGGCCGCTGGTGTCGTGGCTCGACCCGAACGGCAGCGGCGCCTTCGGGCTGGCCGGCAGCTTCTACGGCGACATCTTCCCGGCCGCGGCCGACATCGACGAGTTCTGCGCCACGGCGGACTCCGAGGTCTGCGACGACATGAGACGGCTCGCCGAACTCGGCGGGCTCGGCCCGGTCGTGCAGACCTTCGTGCCTCTCGCGCTGCTGCTGGTGGCCTCCTGGGGGCTCCGCAAGGGCCGGCGGTTCGCACTGTGGCTGGGCATCGTGACGAACCTGGCCATGATCGCGCTGGCGTTCGTGTTCCTCGGCCTCATCCTCACCCTGGCCGGCGGATCGGGCGTCAGCGACGACACCCCGCTCGAGGCCGTCGACGTCGGGGAGTACATCGTGTGGGGCGGGTCGACCGTGGTGGTTCCGCTCGCGGTGGCCGTGCTGCTGTTCGTGGTGCGGCGCCGGTTCGCTCTCGCGGCGCCCCGGGAGGCGTTCATCCGGTTCCTGGTGGTGGTGGTCGGTGCGTTCCTGCTGCTGTCGCTCGCCTACGTCGCCGCGGGGGCGTTCGCCCTGGAGAGCTTCGTGCCGGGCGGCGCCACGGTGGTCGACCTGGTGTTCGACCTGCCGCGCCGCTTCCTGCCGGTGACGCTCGTGGGGGTGACGGGCGATGTGCTCGTGCCGGGCGCCGGCATTCCGCTGTTCCTGTTCCAGTGGGTGGGGCCGCTGTTCTGGGCGGTGTTCGCGGTGGCCTCGCTGCAGCTCATCGCGTCGACCGAGCAACGGGTGAATGTGGGCGACCACCAGCGCATCCGGGCTCTGCTGCGTCGCGGTGGCGGCGGCACGCTGGGCTGGATGACCACCTGGCCGGGCAACGTGTACTGGTTCAACGCGGCGGGCGATGCGGCCGTGGCCTACCGGGTGATCAACGACGTGGCGATCACCATGTCGGATCCGGTCTGCCGGCCCGGCAGCGAGCGGGAGGTGGTGCGGGAGTTCGTGACCTTCTGCGACTCCCGCAGCTGGATCCCGGTCTTCTACAGCGTGCACGAGAAATTCCTGCCCGCGTTCGACGAGCTCGAGTGGCAGCGCATGTCGGTGGGCGAGGAGACGCTGATGCACCCGCAGACCCTCGAGATGACGGGCAAGGCTTGGCAGAACGTGCGCTCGTCGCTGAACCGGGGAACCCGCGAGGGCATGACCACCGTGTGGACAACCTACGACGAGCTCTCGCGCAGCTACATGAGCCAGATCAACGCCATCTCGGAGGCCTGGGTGTCGGAGAAGGAGCTGCCCGAGATGGGCTTCACCCTCGGGGCGCTCGAAGAGATCAAAGATCCGGATGTCGCGCTGATGCTGGCCGTCGACGCCTCCGGTCGCGTCGCCGCCGTCACCAGTTGGCTGCCGATGTTCCGCGACGGGGTCGTCGTGGGCTACACGCTCGACTTCATGCGGCGGGCGGACGAGTCGATGGGCGGCACGATGGAGTTCCTCATCGCGTCGGCCGCGCTGCACATGAAGGAGCTCGGCGTTGAGGTGCTGTCGCTCTCGGGTGCGCCGCTCGCCCAGGCTCCGGTGCCCAAAGG
Organism: Herbiconiux liangxiaofengii; assembly: GCF_041927335.1. NCBI lineage: Bacteria > Bacillati > Actinomycetota > Actinomycetes > Micrococcales > Microbacteriaceae > Herbiconiux > Herbiconiux liangxiaofengii. The sequence goes on from NZ_JBHFHD010000016.1 coordinate 29,770, forward strand.
CGAGGAGCCCCCGGCGCCGACCGTGATGACCGAGCTGAGCGACTTCCTGGCGAGAACCCTCGAGCCGGCTTACGGGTTCTCGTCGCTGTTCAAGTTCAAGGCGAAGTTCAACCCCACCTACTCGACCATCTACATGGCCTATCCCGACCCGCTCGCGCTGCCCACCATCGGCGGCGCCATCGGCCGCGCCTACCTGCCCTCCATGACCCCCAAGGAGACCGTAGCCCTGGTCCGCACCCTCGTGCGCTAACCCAATCCCACCCCCCTGCCGGCGTCGAGCCGTCGCAAACCGCCCTCTGAGAGAGGTCGAAGGGCGGTTTGCGACGGTTCGCCGGGTTAGAGGGGGATGTTGCCGTGCTTCTTGGGGGGCAGGCTCGCGCGCTTGGTCTTGAGGGCGCGGAGGGCCTTGATCACCGAGACGCGGGTGGCCGCGGGTTCGATCACGCCGTCGAGCTCGCCCCGCTCGGCCGCGAGGAAGGGGCTCGCCACGTTGTAGGTGTACTCGTTGGCGAGCTTCGTGCGCACGGCCGCGACATCCTCACCGGCCTCTTCGGCGCGCTTGATCTCGCCGCGGTAGAGGATGTTCACCGCACCCTGGCCGCCCATCACCGCGATCTCGGCGGTGGGCCAGGCGAGGTTGATGTCGGCCCCGAGCTGCTTCGAGCCCATCACGATGTAGGCGCCGCCGTAGGCCTTGCGCAGGATGACGGTGACCAGCGGCACAGTGGCCTCGGCGTAGGCGTAGAGCAGCTTCGCGCCACGGCGGATGACGCCCGTCCACTCCTGGTCGGTGCCGGGAAGGTAGCCGGGCACGTCGACCAGCGTGAGGATCGGGATGCTGAACGCGTCGCAGAACCGCACGAACCTCGAGGCCTTCTCGCCGGCCTCGATGTTGAGCGTGCCGGCCATGGAATTGGGCTGGTTGGCCACGATGCCCACCGAGCGACCCTCGATGCGGGCGAAGCCCACCACGATGTTGGGCGCGTACAGCGGCTGCGTCTCGAGGAATTCGCCGTCGTCGACGAGGTGCTCGATCACCGTGTGCACGTCGTAGGGCTGGTTCGGCGAGTCCGGGATGATCGTGTTCAGCTTGCGGTCGGCATCCGTGATCTCGAGCTCGACCTGGGAGTCGTACTCGGGCAGTTCGCCGAGGTTGTTCTGCGGCAGGAAGCTGAGCAGCGCCCGCGCGTAGTCGAGAGCGTCGTCCTCGTCGCTGGCGAGGTAGTGCGAGACGCCCGAGATGCTGTTGTGGGTGAGCGCGCCGCCGAGCTCCTCCATACCGACGTCTTCGCCGGTGACGGTCTTGATCACGTCGGGGCCGGTGACGAACATCTGGCTGGTCTTGTCGACCATGATCACGAAGTCGGTGAGGGCGGGGGAGTACACCGCTCCGCCGGCCGCCGGGCCCATGATGATCGAGATCTGGGGGATGACGCCTGACGCCGCCGTGTTGCGACGGAAGATCTCGCCGTACTTGCCGAGCGCCACCACACCCTCCTGGATGCGCGCGCCGCCCGAGTCGAGCATGCCGATGATGGGCACGCCGGTCTTCAGCGCCAGATCCATCACCTTGATGATCTTCTCGCCGGCCACCTCGCCGAGCGAGCCGCCGAAGATCGTGAAGTCCTGCGCGTACACGGCCACCTGGCGGCCGTGGATGGTGCCCGTGCCGGTCACCACCGCGTCGCCGTAGGGGCGCGACTTCTCCATGCCGAAGGCGTGCGTGCGGTGCCGCACGAACTCGTCGATCTCGACGAAGCTGCCGTGGTCGAGCAACTGCTCGATGCGTTCGCGGGCGGTCTTCTTTCCCCGCTTGTGCTGCTTCTCGATCGCCGCTTCGCCTGAGGCGGTGACGGCCTCGTGGTAGCGGTTCTTGAGGTCGGCCAGCTTTCCCGCTGTGGTGTACAGGTCGGGCTGCTCGGTGGTCGCGTCTTCACTCACGCCGTTCACTCTACCGGCCAGGCTCCGGGGCATCCGGTTGACGAAACCCTACAAATGCGGGCCGCCGGCTTGTCGCGAAGTAGCGTGGGCGCATGGATCTGCCGCTCTCCCGTGCCGTCGCCCCTCACCTCGACTGGCTGCCGCGTGCCGGCTCGACGAACGACGTGCTGGTGCAGTCGGCCGATGGCCGGCCCGACTTCTCCGTGGTGGTGACCGACGAGCAGACCGCGGGGCGCGGACGGCTCGGGCGCACCTGGGTGGCGCCGGCGGGGCGCACGTTGGCGATCTCGGTGCTGCTGAGGCCGCCGAGTGAGGTGGAGCGTGAGCGCTGGGGGCTTCTGCCGCTGGTGGCCGGAGCCGCGATGCGGCGCACCGTCGAGGCCGTGCTGCCCGCGCATCCGGTGGCTCTGAAGTGGCCAAACGACGTGCTGGTGGGCGAGAAGAAGGTGTCCGGCATCCTGGGCGAGCTGCTTCCGGATGCGCGGGGCCTCGTGCTCGGGGCGGGCCTGAATGTGACCCTGGCCGCCGACGAACTGCCCGTGCCGACCGCCACCTCCCTCACCCTCTCGGGCGCGGCTGCGGCGGATCTCGGGGCCGACGGCCTGCTCGCGCGCTACCTCGACGAGCTCGGCACGCTGTACCGGGCGTGGATCGCGCACGGCGGCGACGCGCGCGCCTCGGGGCTCCTCGACGAGCTCGCCGCCACTTCGGCCACCCTCGGCCGGGCCGTGCGCGTCGAACTCCCCGGCGGCTCGGTGCGCACCGGCACAGCGCGGGCGATCGACGACGACGGGCGGCTCGTGGTCGACACGGATGACGGCGCTCCGCTGGTGGTGGCGGCGGGCGATGTGACGCACCTCCGGCACAGCGACGGGGGGATACAGCGATAGGTGGGCTTCGGGCGAGCTCGATCCGGAGACCTCGCAAAAAATGAGATAGACTCAGGTCGCATGCGGGCTCGACTCCTGGTTTCTTCTGTCACGGTGTTCACCGTGCTTCTCTCGTTCGGTGGAGCGGGAGCGGCTTCGGCCTCACCGCGCGAGTTCGGTCTGCAGAGGTTGGACTCCACTACACCCAACCGCTTCGGCGACGGTGTCGGCGACATCGCGATCGACAGCTCCACGCAGCGCGCGTTCGTCCTCGACCAGAGGAACAAGGCGGTGCAGGTGTACGACATTGGCGGGCCGCGCTTCGAGTTCGTGGTCACCATCTACGGCGGTTTCACGTTCCCCGTGTCGGCTGCCGTGAACGAGACCACGCACACGCTCTACGTCGCCGACGCGGGGTCTGACACCATCGCCACCGTCGACGTCGATCCGGGTTCCGCCACCGCCGACTCCGTGACGGGCAGAATCGCATCCGGGGGGCTCTCCGTCGGGGCCACCGCCGTCGATCCGGTGCGTGACCGGGTGTTCGTGACCAACCGCTCCAGCCACGACGTGAGCATCCTGGACGGAACGGGGGTCACCCCTCTCCGGATCGTCTCGACGGGTCGGGAGCCGAGCGATGTCGTCGTCGACCCGGCCACGGGCCGAGCCTACGTGGCCAGCGCCGTGGACTCGTCGATCACCGTTCTGAACACGGATGGCTCCAGCACGGCCTGGCCGCTCGAGAATCGTCCGGAGTCGCTCGCGATCAGTGGCGGCTCGATCTTCGCCACGACAGACCGGCCGTACGCCGCGCACATCGAGAAGTTCTCGCTGGCGTCGAGTTCGTTGATCGCATCGTCACCACCCCTCGGAAACATGCCCGCTGAGATCGCGATCGACCCGGCACTCCACGTCCTCTACGCGGCGAACGCGGCCGGTGGCATTGCCGGCGTGGCCACGCTGCGGTCGACGGACCTCTCACTCGACGACGCAGGCCCTGAGGACTACTTCAACTCCGTCGTCGTCGATCCGACGACACACCGGATCCTGGTGGGTGAGACCCCGCGGCTCACTCGCCCCTCTGAAGTGGTGATGTTCGAGCCGAAGCCGAGGCCGCTGCCCTCGGCGGACCGGATCGGCGGCACCGACCGATTCGAGGTGTCGGCGAACGTAGCCGGCGACGCCTTCGCCTCCGGTGTGCCGGTGGTCTATGTGGCGTCCGGCGGGGCGTTCGCCGACGCGCTGTCAGGATCCGTGGCCGCCGGCGTGCAGCGCGGCCCGGTCCTTCTGGTGTCGAGGGACTCGGTGCCGCCGGTCGTCGCGGCACGGCTGAAGTCGTTGCGACCACAGCGCATCGTCATCCTCGGCGGACCGGCCAGCGTGAGCACGCTCGTCGAGAGGGCGCTCGCGACCTACAGCTCCTCGGTGACGCGTGTGGCGGGCGCTGATCGGTATGCCGTCTCGGCCGGGGTCTCCGAAGCGGCGTTCCCCGATGGCGCAGACGTCGCCTACGTCGCCTCCGGAGCCGTGTTCGCCGACGCCCTCTCGGCGTCCGCCGCGGCAGGGCTCGAAGGCGGCCCCGTGCTGCTCACGAAGAAAGAGGTCACGCCGCCCGAGGTGCTGGCCGAACTGACACGCTTGAAGCCGAACGTCGTCATCGTGCTCGGGGGCACGAACACCGTCGACGAGTCGGTGGTCGCTGCGCTTCAGGCGACGTGGGCGGTCATCCGCGTCGGCGGGGCCGATCGGTACGCCGTCTCCGCAGCGGTCTCGGCGAGATCGTTCGGCGACGACGTCTACACGGTGTACGTGGCTTCCGGTGAGGTGTTCCCGGATGCGCTGTCCGGCTCGGCCGCCGCCATCGTGAACGACGCTCCCGTGCTCCTCGTGCAGAAAGACGCCATCCCGGGCACTGTCGCGGCCGAGCTGGACCGCCTGAACCCGTATCGGAGCGTGGTGCTCGGCGGCGCCGAGACCCTCTCCGATACCGTTCAGTCGCAGCTGGAGAGCTATCTGCCGTGACGACGACGGGCGGCTCGTGGTCGACACGGATGACGGCGCTCCGCTGGTGGTGGCGGCGGGCGATGTGACGCACCTCCGGCACAGCGACGGGGAATCCGCGGGTTCTCGGTGAAGAATGGGCGTCATGTCCCGAACCGAGCGCGATGCCGACTTCACGTCGGTGCTGTTCGGCGACCCGGGGCCCGAGGCCGCTTCGGATGACGGCACCGGGCACGGCGCCGGCGCGCATCCGGGGTACGGCGGCTACACCACCGCGGTCGAGCCGCTGCGCGAGACCATCCTCGTGCGGGTGCGCCCGCACGCCAGGCGACTGACGCTGCCGGTGTTGATCCTCCTCGCCGCGTCGACGGCCTTCGGCTGGTTCTGGGGCGGTTTTCCCGAGGAGTGGCAGAACCAGGCCGTTCTCGGCGGGGCCGCGGCGCTGGTGTTCTTCGGCACGCTGCTGCCGTTCCTCGCCTGGCTCGGCCACCGGTACACCATCACCACGCGGCGCATCATCGCCCGGCGCGGGCTGCTCAGCCGGCACCGACAGGACCTCTACCTCACGCGGGTGACAGCGGTGCGGATGCGGCGGAACCCCGTGCAGGCCGCGTTCGCCACCGGCAACGTGTTCGTGGAGTCGGGGTCGGACCTCACCCTCGAGTTGCACGACGTGCCCTCGGCCAAGCTCGTGGCCGCGATGCTCGGCGAACTCACCGAGCACACGCCCGCGCCCCGCGGCTGAGCGCCCGATCCACACCAGACCCGTCACTTTCCGCCCCAAAACGGCCTGGGAAGGGCCGAAAGTGACGGAACTGGTGTGGCGCGGGCGGTGTCGTAGGGTGGTGGCGTGACTTATCGAGTGGGCGTTATCGGTGGTGGACAGCTGGCGCGCATGATGGTGCCGCCCGCGATCGAACTGGGCATCGACATCCGGGTGCTGGCCGAGGCTGAGGGCATGTCGGCGGCCATCGCCGCGACAGCAGTCGGCGACTACACCGATGTCGACACGGTGCTCGAGTTCGCCCGCACCGTCGACGTCGTCACCTTCGACCACGAGCACGTGCCGCAGCCGGTGCTGCGGGCGCTGGTGGAGGCCGGCGTGGCCGTGCATCCGGGGCCCGATGCGCTGCAGTACGCCCAAGACAAACTGCTGATGCGCGAACGCCTCGGCGAGCTCGGCGTGCCCATGCCCGAGTGGGCGCGGGTGACGGATGCCGCCGAGCTCGACGCGTTCATCGCCTCGCACGGCGGGCGCGCGGTCGTGAAGACGGCCCGCGGCGGTTACGACGGCAAGGGCGTGCGCGTGGTGTCGAGCGGCGCCGAGGCCTCGGACTGGTTCGGCACTCTCGCCGAGGACGGCCGGGGTGGGGCGCTGCTCGCCGAGGAGCTGGTCGACTTCACGCGCGAGCTCGCGCAGCTCGTGGCACGACGGCCGAACGGCGACGTGACGCTGTGGCCCGTGGTCGAGTCGATCCAGCGCGACGGCGTGTGCGCCGAGGTGCTGGCCCCGGCTCCGGGCGGTTTCGTGCGGGTGGCCGAGGTGGCGGCGCAGATCGGCACCTCCGTCGCCGAGCAGCTCGGGGTGACCGGGGTGCTCGCGGTCGAGCTGTTCGAGACGACGGATGGGCGCATCCTCGTGAACGAGCTGGCCATGCGCCCGCACAACACCGGCCACTGGACCATCGACGGTTCCACCACCAGCCAGTTCGAGCAGCACCTGCGGGCCGTGCTCGACCTGCCGTTCGGGGCGACCGGGCACACGCAGCCGTGGTCGGTGATGGTGAACATCCTGGGCGGGCCGGCCGACGGCGACCTCGACGCGCCGCTGCGGGCGGCCGCCGGCGCGCAGCCCACGGCGAAACTGCACCTCTACGGCAAGTCGCCGCGGCCGGGGCGCAAAGTGGGGCACGTGACGGTCTCGGGTGACGAGCTCGACGAGGTCGTGTACGAGGCGCGAGCGGCGGCCGCTTACTTCGACTGACAAATCCTCAATTCTGGTGGTAGCGTGGGCGGATGTCGCCATCCATCATTCGCCCCGTCGTTGCAGCTCTGCTCGGCTCGCTTTCCCTCTTCGGAATGTCGGCGCCGGCGTTCGCCGAAGAGTCGGTCGTCGGCTCGCCGCCCACGAATGCGCGCTTCGAAGAGGTCACGGCGGTGCTACCCAATGTGGAGTCGTACGGATTGGCGATAGACAACGCATCCCACCGCGTTTTCACCCATGACGTGCGCGATCGCACGGTGCGGACGTACGACATCTCGGGCGACGCGTTCACATCGACCGGGGGGATCGACGTCGGCGGCATCAAAGGCAAACAGCACGGCCTGCAGTTCAATGACATCGAGCAGGAGGTCTACTTGCTCGACCAGGGTGTCACGCGCGATGAGTTGGTCCTCGTCGACGTAGGTCCGTCACCTGCCTCGCCTAAACGGGTAGATCTCGGTGCGCTCGGTGCTTTTCGTCTCGGTGTCGACACTGCGGCACACCGCGTAGTGATTCTCAACACGCGCGCGCCGCAGGTTGTGATCCTGGACTTCGATGATGGATCGAGGACCTCGATCGATACCGGGGCGGTTCCGGTATCCGTGGCGGTCGACCCCGGAACGCAGACGGTCTTCGTGGCCAGCTCCGTCGACTCGTCCCTCGCGGCCATTCGGCGCGACGGCTCGTGGACCAAGACCCCTCTGAGCAACCCGCCCACCGAGATCGCGGTGGTTCGCAACCAGCTCCTCGTCGCGACAGCAGTCCCGTCGAACCGCCTGGACGCATTCGATGTCGTGACGATGGCCAAGCGCGGCACCTCGGAAGGATTGGCGGGTCGGGTCGTGGCGATCGCGGCCGACGTCGAGCGACACTCGGTCTTCGTCGCCTACGATTCGTTCGCTCCGATCGGTATCGAGGCCCTCCGCGAGGACAGTCTCTCGATTCTCGGTGGGGGGCCGGCCGGAAGCTACGGAGAACTGGTGCTGAATACGGTGAATCATCAATTGGTGGTCCTCAGAAACGGAATCGGGGCGAAGATGACCCTGCTACGGCCGGTCGTGACGCCGGTGCCCTCGGTGGACAGGGTGGGCGGTGCCGACCGATTCGCAGTAGCTGCGGAGGCATCCCGAGTCGCGTTTGAGCCCGGAGCGGCGCCTGTGGCGTATGTCGCGTCGGGGTCTGTCTTTGCGGATGCCCTGAGCGGTGCGGCGGCGGCCGGGGTTCGCGGAGGTCCGATGCTTCTGGTGACCAAGGGCGGGATCCCGGATGTCACGGCGGCCGAACTCAGGCGTTTGCAGCCCGGTGAGATCGTGGTGCTCGGTGGTCCAGAGAGCGTGAGCGGCGACGTCGAGGCGGCTCTGAGGCGCTTCGGGCCCGTGTCGAGGATTGAGGGTGCTGACCGGTATTCGCTCTCGTCATCGATTTCCGCGAAGACTTTTCCGGCTGGCGCCGGCGTCGCGTACTTGGCTTCGGGCGAGGTGTTCTCCGATGCCCTATCGGCGTCGCCGCTGAGCGGTCGGGAGGTGGGGCCGGTGCTACTGACCCGTAAAGAGATGCTGCCGCCGAGCGTGGCCGCCGAGATCGCCCGGTTGAACGCCCGATACGTGTACGTGCTCGGCGGGGAGGCGACCGTGAGTTCCGCTGTGATTGCGGAGATTGAAAAGTTGGCTGCGGTGGTCCGAATCGACGGGTCGGACCGTTTCGCAGTCTCGGCGGCGGCCTCGTCCCGGATGTTCAGGGCCGGTTCTCACACGGTGTACGTCGCGTCGGGTGAAGTGTTCCCCGACGCGTTGGCGGGTTCGCCGGCTGCGATCAGGGAGGGGGCGCCGGTTCTGCTCGTCCGACGGACCGATGTTCCTGCGGAGATCGACGCTGAACTGAACCGGTTGGCGCCCTATCGGATTGTGGTGCTCGGCGGGTCCAACACCATCGCAGAATCTGTTGTGTCTCAGTTGAAATCGTACTTGCCTGATTGAGAGCGACGATTCGGATGCTGAAGATTACTCATGTATGAGGTAGGCTCAGGGGATGAATCATCTGACTCGGGGTCTTCTTGCCGGGGCGCTCGTCGTTGTGACCGTCGCCGGTTCGGCGCTGGCAGCTGCTGCTGCCGACGATGCGGCGGAGCTGGCGGCCGGGCGCGGGGTGAGCTTCCGGATGCTCGACGAGATCGAGCCGGGAAGCGATCAGCTGTACGAGCTCGAGATCGACAGTGTCACGCGTCGGGCCTTCGTGCTCGACCGCCGAGCCCGCGCGGTGCGGGTGTACGACATCTCCGACGGCACGCTGAAGCCTGCCGGAGTGGTGCCCTTCGGCACCGGGGCCAGCAGCCCTGACGGTTTGGCCGTGAATGACGTCGAGCACGAGGTGTACGTCATCGACGACAGTTCAGGATTCGACGAGGTGGTCGGGATCGACGCCGATCCTGGGTCGGAGGGCGTGAATACGGTGATGTGGAGAGAGCCCACTCGTGGAGTGAGAGGCATCGCGATCGCCGTGGATACGTCGACGCACAGTGTGGCGATCGCGAATGGGACGTCGAAGGATGTGTCGGTCATCGACCTGGACGACGGAGCGCACCGGACAATTCCGATCGGCCTGTGGCTGCAGGACATAACAGTCGACCCGATCACGCACACCGTGTACGTCGCGAGTTCTGTGGACTCCTCCATCGTCGCCATCAAGGGCGACGGATCATGGACGACAACACCACTGCGCAACAGCCCGTCCACCGTTGAGGTGGTCAACGGCCAGCTCATCGTTGCGACCGACAGGCCTTCCTCGAACCACCTCGAGAGCTATGACCTGCCATCCATGACCAAGACCGGCGCATCGCCGGCCCTCGAGGGGTACGTGTCGGACATCACAGCGGACGTGTCCCGGCACGCCATCTACGTCTCGCGCTCCGCGGACGGGATGCCGGGGATCGAGGTCCTCCGTACGGGAGACCTGTCCCGCCAGGGGGCGCAGCCCGTGGGCAGCTACTACGGCCACCTCAGCGTCGATCCGGTCAGCCATCGCCTCATCGGCATCGACAACTCGATCTCGTCGTCGGTGGTGCTGCTCGAGGCGCGGCAGAGTCCGTTGCCCGCGGTCGATCGCCTCGGCGGCGCGGATCGATTCGCGGTGGCGGCCGCGGTGTCTCGCGACTCCTTCTCGTCGGGGGCCGCGCCGGTGGCCTACGTGGCATCCGGGGCCGTGTACGCCGACGCCCTGTCGGGTGCGGCCGCTGCCGGGCTCGAGGGAGGGCCCGTGCTGCTGGCCACCCGCGACTCCCTGCCGGAGGCGACCGTCACAGAGCTGCGCCGCCTGCAGCCGTCCTCCATCGTGATCCTCGGCGGCCCGGCATCGATCGGCGCCGGAGTGGAGAAGGCGCTCGCCGAGTTCGGCCGCGTGACCCGGCTGGCGGGAGCAGACCGCTACGCCGTCTCGGCGGCGGTCTCGGCGCGCGCCTTCCCTGAGGGCGCCGACATCGCCTACCTGGCCTCAGGCGAGGTGTTCCCCGACGCGTTGTCGGCGGCCCCCTCCGCCGGACGGGAGAAGGGCCCGGTGCTGCTCACGGGAAAAGACGCACTGCCCGGCAGCGTCGTGGCCGAACTGGCCCGCCTCACCCCGAACTACGTGTACGTGTTGGGTGGCCCGGCCACGGTGAGCCCGGCGGTGGTGACCGAGCTCGAGAAGACGACGACCGTCATCCGGATCGCGGGTGCCGACCGTTTCGCGGTGTCGGCGGCCGCCTCCGCACGAGCGTTCCGGCCCGGAACCGACACCGTCTACATCGCTTCGGGCGAGACGTTCGCCGACGCGCTCGCCGGAGGCCCGCCCGCGATCATCGGCGGCTCCCCGGTGCTGCTGGTGAGCCGGGACTCGATCCCGGCGGCCATCGATACCGAACTGAAGCGGTTGTCGCCGTACCGGATCGTGCTGCTCGGGGGCGAGAACACCGTGTCGAAGGAGATCGCCGAGAAGCTGACGGAGTACCTGCCCAATTGACCGGAACGAGCGGATTCGTCGCAGCTGAAGAGCCGCCGGGCGCGCGTGCCGTTCCCGGGAACTCGGGGGCTGACGCCTAGCATGGGGGCCATGCCCGAACAGAGACCCGTCGTGGGCGTCGTCATGGGGTCGGACTCCGACTTCACCGTCATGAGCGACGCCGTGCAGGTGCTGAAAGACTTCGGCGTGCCCCACGAGGTGCAGGTCGTGTCGGCCCACCGCACCCCCGAGAAGATGATCGCCTACGGGCGCAGCGCCCGGGAGCGCGGGCTCAAGGTGATCGTCGCGGGCGCCGGCGGGGCCGCCCACCTGCCCGGCATGATCGCCGCCGTCACCACGATCCCGGTGGTGGGGGTGCCGGTACCGCTGTCGCGGCTCGACGGCCTCGACTCGCTGCTGTCCATCGTGCAGATGCCCGCCGGCATCCCGGTGGCCACCGTCTCGATCGGCGGCGCCAAGAACGCCGCGCTCGTGGCTGTCAGCATTCTCTCGACCGGTGATGGTGAGCTAGCCAGCGCCCTCGACCGCTATCGTTCGGAGCTCGAACAGCTCGTCGATCAGAAGAACGAAGACCTTCAGACCCGCCTATGACCAGTACGACCGCCAGTCCGATCCGCTACCCGGACACCAGCTCCTCGAAGGCCATGACCGTTCGGGGCTGGTGGCTCGTGGTGATGAACGTGCTCGTCCCCGGATCGGCCCAGGTACTCGCCGGCAACCGAAAGCTCGGCCGCTTCGGGCTGTACTTCACGCTCGCGCTGTGGGCTGCCGCGGTGGTGGGCTTCGTGATCTACCTCATCTGGCCGCAGGTGATCTTCTCCATCGCGAGCAACAGCATCCCGCTCACCGTGGTGCAGGTGGTGCTCGTGGCGTACGCGGTTCTGTGGGTGGTGCTCACGCTCGACACGCTGCGCCTCATCCGTCTCGTGCGGGTGGGCGAGCGGGCGCGGCCCGCGCTCGCCGCGTTCTCGGTGCTGCTGCTGGTGGCCACCTCGGGCGTGGCCGCCGCGGGGGCCTATTACGCCAACGTGGCGCAGTCGGGGTTGAACTCCATCTTCTCGGCGCAGGCGGCCGCCGAGCCGCCCGTCGACGGGCGCTACAACATCCTGCTGCTCGGCGGCGACGCCGGGCCCGACCGCGACGGGATGCGGCCCGACAGCATGACGGTGGTGTCGATCGAGGCCGACACCGGCCGCGCCACCATGATCGGGGTGCCGCGCAACCTCGAGCAGGTGCCGATCGTGGCCGACTCGCCGCTGATCGGCAGCGACTATGCGCCCGACGGCTCCTACGACTGCGGCAGTGACTGCCAGATCAGCTTCCTCTACCCGCGGGTCGAGGCCTTCGACCAGGATCTCTACCCGAACGCCGAGGCCGAGGGTTCGAATCCGGGCGTCGAGGCCACGAAGGACGCCATCGAGGGCGCGCTGGGCATCACCATCCAGTACTACGTGATGATCGACATGCAGGGCTTCTCCGACCTCATCGACGCGCTCGGCGGGGTGGACATCAACGTCACCGAAGCGCTGCCCATGGGCGGCGACGAGGAGGGCAACGAGATCGAGGGCTGGATCTGGCCCGGCGAGCAGCACATGAACGGCTACACGGCCCTCTGGTACGCCCGCTCGCGCCACACCACGAGCGACTACGACCGGATGCAGCGGCAGGGCGAGCTGCAGACGGCCATCCTGCAGCAGTTCCAGCCGGTGAACGTGCTCACGAAGTTCCAGGGCATCGTGGAAGCGGGAACCCAAGTCGTGCAGACCGACATCCCGCAGTCGACCCTGTCGTACTTCATCGACCTCGCGATGAAGACGAAGGAGCTCCCGATCGACCGCATCGACCTCACCCCACCGCTGATCGACCCCGAGGAGCCCGACTGGGACCTGGTGCACCAGACGGTGGCGAACGCCCTGGTGCTCTCGAACGCGCCTGCCAGTTAGGGCGTGTTGCCGAGGGTGCCGGCGACCTCGACAGCGAGCGGGTACAAGGGCTCAGCCTTCGTCTGAGGCGGATCCACAGGTCTGCATGGTCCACAGGATGAAGGCCTGATAGTCCGGGTCACTCACCGCGTTCCGTGTCGCTTCGGACTGCGTGAACGCCGGATCGAGCCCGACATCCGAGACGAGACTGTCGGCCGGGAACCGGGCGAGGATCGCAGCGTCCTCCTCGGCCGCTGTCGCGAACAGCTCGGCGCCCGCGGCGACTTCCGCGCTCACGCCCTGCAGGGGGAGGAGCCCACGAATGGTGGACGCCTGCGCGCTGACCGCATTCAGATCCTCACCGACAGTGCCCGCCTTCGCGGCGGCGGCCGCGTCGTTCGCGGCACACAGAGCCGAATAGTCGACGTTCGCGGACGACTCAGGGGGCGGCGTGGGCGTTGTCGAGAGAGAAGCCGGTTCGGAGGCAGTCGGCTCCGGTGTGGCTGCCGGGTCGGAGCACCCGGCGAGGACGGCGGCCGTGGCCAGTGCAGCGCCACACAGCAGCGCGAACTTCGCGGGTCGCATCCTTGCCATCGATCTTTCACTCCTTCAGGTCGACGATGTAGGCACTGTGCAGTCTACGAGCCGAAGCCGACGAGCGATCCACGGTCGTCGAATCGCGCTGTGGGGGCCCAGGCGATTTCCCATCGGTTTTCTTCCGGATCGGCGATGTATCCGGAACGCCCGCCCCATTCGCGTGTTGCGGGGGTCGAGATCGGTGTGGCCCCGGCGTTCACGGCAGCCTCGAATGAGGTGTCGACATCTCCGGGGAGGTCGACATTGCAGGCGAGCGTCACTCCTGACCAGGCTGCCTGCCGATCGCCTGCTCCAGCCTCTGTCGCGAGCTCGTCGAACGGATACAGCGCGAACAGCACCCCGCCGACGAGGTAGGCCGCCCAGTCGTCATCGCTGCCGTCGATCTCTTCCCAGCCCAGGGCGCCAGAGAACGTCCGCGTCAGCCACAGAGACTCGCCCGATCCACCGACTCAGGCTAGAGGTCGGCGTGCAGCTGCCAGACCTTGTCGGCCGAGTCGCGCCAGGAGAAGGCGCGGGCGCGGTCCAGGCCCGAGATGGCGAGGCGGGCCCGGAGTGCGCTGTCGTCGGTGACCGCGTGGATCGCCTCGGCGAGGCGCGCCGGGTAGGAGTCGGCAGGGCCGCGTTCGACCACGAACGTCGAGCCGGCGGCCACCTCGAGCAGCGCGGGCACGTCGGCGTGGATGACGGGGGTGCCGAAGTTCAAGGCCTCGACCACCGGCAGCCCGAAGCCCTCCGCGAGGCTCGGGTACACGAACACGGTGGCCCGGTCGAGCACCAGCGCCAGGTCGGTGTCGCTCAGGAAACCGAGCACGCGCACCCGCGCCGGGTCGACGCCCGCGGTGGCGGTCACCTGGGCCACGTCGACGTCGCCCCAGCCCTCGGGGCCGGCGATCAGCAGCGGCAGGTCGCCGGTGGCCGGATGCGCGAGGGCCTCGATGAGCGAGCGGAGCCCTTTGCGCGGCTCCAGCGTGCCCACGGCGAGCAGGTAACGCTCGGGCAGGTCGAGTTCGAGTGCGCGCTCAGCCGGGTTCGACGGCAGGCGCAGTTCCTCGCTCACGGCACCCCCGATCACCCGGATGCGGTCTCCGAAGCGGAAGTACCGCGAGAGCTCCTCGGCCACGGCGTGCGTGGGAACCACGACGGCGTCGGCGAACCGCGCCGCCCGCTTCGCCATGGCCTTGTGCCAGCTGACACCGCGCGGCGTGAGGGTCTCCGGGTGCGTCCACGGCACCACGTCATGGATGGTGACGGCCGTCTGGGTGCCGAGGTCGGCTCGCCGGTCGTGCTTTCGCAGCGGTGCCATCAGGCTCGTGGCGTGCACCATCCCACTTCCGGATGAGCCGATGACGCCGTGCTGCCAGGCAGCCGAGAGCTCCCGCCGCGGCAGGGTGGCCCGGTGAAGTCCGGCGAGGCCCGGCAGCAGGGCCGTGATCTCGTCGGCCTTCTCCTGCGAGACGGCCGAGACGATGCCCTCGACGTCGCAGTCGCGGGGCGCCGTGGCGATCAGCTGTTTCGTGAGTTCGAGGGTGTAACGGCCGATTCCGCCGGGCACCGGGGCGACCAACTGGTCGACGACTACCCGCAGCGTGGCCATCATTCTCCAAAGACTCCCGAGGTCACCGCCTCGTGCAGGGCGGTGCGCCAGCTTCGCAGCGGCTCCAGACCCGCTCGGGACCACGCGTCGTGCCCGAGTACCGAGTACGCGGGCCGCGGGGCGGGACGGACGAACTGCGAGCTGTCCGTTGGCTTGACCTTATCAGGGTCGAGTCCGGCTTCCTGGAAGGTCGCCTGGGCGAAATCGAACCACGAACCCTCGCCGGAGTTGGTGCCGTGGTAGACACCGGCGGGGGCCGAGGAGTCGGCGAGTTCGACCAGTTTGGCGGCGAGATCGGCGGTCCAGGTGGGCTGGCCCACCTGGTCGTGCACCACGCTCACCGAGTCGCGTTCGCGGCCCAGTCGCAGCATGGTGGCGGGGAAGTTGGCGCCGTGCCGGCCGTAGAGCCAGGCGGTGCGCACGACGTAGCCGCCGGAGGGGTTGCCCGACAGCACGGCCACCTCGCCGCCGGCCTTCGTGCGGCCGTAGGCGTTCAGCGGGTCGCGCGGTTCGTCCTCCGGATAGGGCGACGTGGCGTCGCCCTGGAAGACGTAGTCGGTGGAGACCTGGATGAGCTTCGCGCCGGTGGCGTTCGTCGCCTCCGCGAGGGTGGCGGGGCCGACCGCGTTCACGAGGTGGGCGGCCTCCTCGTCGGTCTCGGCGGCGTCGACCGCGGTGTAGGCCGCGCAGTTGAAGACCACGTCGACGCCGGCGACGGCGGCCGCCACGGCCGCCGCATCCGTGATGTCGAGCTCGCTCCGGGTGAGCGCCACGACGTCGCGGCCGGCGAGGGCCTCCTGCAGGTCGCGGCCGAGCATGCCGGCGGCGCCGGTGATGAGATAGCGCGTCATGTCAGACAGCCCGGCCGCTCAGTTGAGTGCCGCGCGGGCCTTGAGGGGCTCCCACCACTGACGGTTGTCGCGGTACCACTGCACCACGTCGGCGAGGCCCTGCTCGAACGGAACCTGCGGCTCGTAGCCCAGTTCGTTCTGGATCTTGGAGATGTCGACCGAGTAGCGCAGGTCGTGGCCGAGGCGGTCGGCGACGCGGTCGACGTACGACCAGTCCTTGCCGGTCGCATCCAGCAGCAGCTGCGTGAGTTCTTTGTTGGTGAGCTCGGTGCCGCCGCCGATGTTGTAGATCTCGCCGGCGCGGCCGTTCACGAGCACCATCGCGATGCCACGGGTGTGGTCGTCGACGTGCAGCCAGTCGCGGATGTTGTTGCCCTCGCCGTAGAGCGGCACGTGCTTGTCGTCGATGAGGTTGGTGACGAACAGCGGGATGACCTTCTCAGGGAAGTGGAAGGGCCCGTAGTTGTTCGAGCAGCGGGTGATGGAGATGTTCATGCCGTGCGTGCGGTGGTAGCTGCGCGCGAGCAGGTCGCTGCCGGCCTTCGACGCCGAGTAGGGGGAGTTCGGCTCGAGCGGGCGGTCTTCGGCCCAGGAGCCCTCGGCGATGGAGCCGTAGACCTCGTCGGTGGAGACGTGCACGAAGCGGGGGAGGTTGTTGCGGAGCGCCGCGTCGAGCAGCTGCTGGGTGCCGAGCACGTTGGTCTCGACGAAGATCGAGGCGTCGCGCACCGAGCGGTCGACGTGGGACTCGGCGGCGAAGTGCACCACCGCGTCCAGACCGGGGAAGAGCTCGTCGAGCAGACCGCCGTCGCGGATGTCGCCCTTCACGAAGGTGTAGCGGGGGCTGTCGGCCACCGACGCCAGGTTCTCGAGGTTGCCCGAGTAGGTGAGGGCGTCGAGCACGACGACCTCGGCACCCTCGAGGCCGGGGTAGGCGTCTTCGAGCGTGCGTCGGACGAAGTTGGAGCCGATGAATCCGGCGCCGCCGGTGACAAGAATCTTCATGGTGGGGAGGTCTCCTCAGATGTGGTCGCCTCCGATTGTACGGGAGGGCCCGCCGGGCGCCTTCGGGCGCCGAGGGTGTCGTGAGGTGAACTCACGCCGAGCGCCTCTAGAGTGGCGAGCGTGATCCACCCCTCGCCCGTTCCGGGGCCGTTGCTGCGGCTCGTGCGCGACCAACGGGTGGCGTTCCTGCTGGTGGGTGCCACGAACACCGGCGTCGGATTCCTGATCTTCATCGCGTTCGACCTCACCCTCGGCCGCTGGCTCGACGCCACCGTGAACGAGACGGTCGGGTCGCTCGGCACGCTCGCCTGCGCCCACGTGCTGGGCGTGCTGTTCGCCTTCGTGCTCTACCGTCGCTTCGTGTTCAAGGTGCGTGGTCACGTCTGGCGCGATCTCGCCCGGTTCGAGAGCGTGTACCTCGTGGCCATCGTCATCAACGCCGTCATCCTGCCGGTGCTGGTGGGCTTCGGCTGGAACCGCATCCTGGCTCAGCTGTCGATCCTCGTGGTCACCACGTCGATCAGCTGGTTCGGCCACCGCGGGTTCTCGTTCCGCCGGGGCGCCGAGGAGGCCGAGGCCGCCACCGAACTCGACCTCGAGCCGAACACCGACACCGGCACCGACACCGACACCGACACCGACCACGACCGGAAGGCCCGCTGATGCCCAAGCTCTCCGTGGTGATCCCCGCGTTCGACAACGCCGACTACATCGGTGCCGCCGTCGAGTCGGTACTCGCGCAGGGGCACCCCGACTTCGAGCTGGTGGTGGCCGACCACTCCTCCACCGACGACACCCTCGCGCGGCTCGCGGAGTTCGAGGGCGACCCTCGGCTGACCGTGCTCTCCACTCCGGCCGGCGGCGGTGCCGAGGCCAACTGGCGGCGCGTCTCCGAGGCCGCCTCGGGGGAGTACCTCAAGCTGCTGCCCGGCGACGACCTGCTCTACCCGGGCGCCCTCGAGGCGCACTCCGACGCGCTCGACGCGCATCCGGGTGTGGTGCTGGTGTCGAGCCCCCGCGACATCGTGGATGCGCGCGGCCGGGTCACCATCCGCAACCGCGGTCTGCAGGGGGTGCCGCGCCGCGTGCAGCCCGGCGTCGAGGCGATCCGGCAGACGGTGCGGCGCGGCACCAACGTGTTCGGCGAGCCCGGTTGCGTGACGATGCGCCGCGCCGAGCTCGAGGCCGCCGGCGGGTGGGATGCCCGGTTCCCGTACCTCATCGACCAGACCACCTACTCGAAGGTGCTGCTGCGCGGCGACTACCTGCCCGTCGACCGCACGCTCGCCGTGTTCCGGGTGAACGACACCCAGTGGAGCGTGGCGCTGGTCGACGACCAGGCCACGCAGGCCAAGGCCTACCACGCGTGGTGCCGCAGCCAGGCGCCCGAGGTGATCAGCGCATCCGACGTGCGGTGGGGCGACCGCCGCGCCGAGTTCATGGCCCTGGCCCGCCGCGCCTACTACACGATCAACGCCCGCCGGATGCGGGCAGACGCATGAGAGCAGACGGATGACCGCCTTCACCACCCGCCTCGCCGCGGCCCGCTGGCTGCCGTACGCGGTCGCTGCGCTGATCTCGCTCGCGGCGCTCTGGTTCGGCCTGAACCTCTGGGCCGTGGACTGGAAGGTGCCCTTCTACTACTCCGGCGACGCGCTGGCGGTGGCGTCGCACTTCAAGACCATCATCGAGACCGGCTGGTTCACCCACCAGCCCGACCTCGGGGCGCCCTACGGGCAGTTCTACAGCGACTACCCGCAGGCCGACAACCTGCACTTCCTCGCCGCCGACGTGCTGCGGCTGTTCACGTCGGACTTCGGCGTGGCGATGAACGTGTACTTCGTGATCGGCTTCCCGCTCGCGGCGATCACGGGCCTGTGGTTCCTGCGACTGGTGGGCGTGGGCCGCGTGCTCGGGGTGGCGCTGGGCGTCGTGTACTCCATCGCGCCGTACCACTTCATCAAGGGCGAGGGGCACCTCTTCCTGGCCGCCTACTTCGTGGTGCCGCTGGCGCTGGGGCTGCTCTTCCTGGTCGCCACCGGGCGCCCGCTCTGGGGGCTGCGCCCGGTCCACCGCCCCGACGGGCGGCCCGAGCCGCGGTGGCTGCGCCCGGTGACGGCACGCAACGCCGCCACGATCGGCACAGTGGCCCTGCTCGGAACGGCGTCGAGCTACTACTCGGTGTTCGTGGCCCTGGTGCTCGCGGTGGCGGGACTGTCGAAGCTCTGGCAGACCCGGGCCTGGCGGAGGTTCTTCGGGGCGGCTGCAGCCGGTGTGCTGATCGCGGTGACGATGCTCGTGAACCTGACCCCGAGCATCCTGTACCGGCTGGCCAACGGGGTGAACGAGGCCGTGCTGGTGCGCAGCCCGCCCGAGGCGGAGCTGTACTCGTTCAAGCTCTCGTCGCTGCTGCTGCCGGTGCCCGGGCACCGGTTCGGGCCGTTCGCGACGTTGCGGCAGCTCTACGACGCCCACTACCCGCTGCCCTCCGAGGAGCCCGCGCTGGGGCTGATCGCCGCGGCCGGGTTCGTGGCCCTCGTGGTGGTGGGCCTGCACCTGCTGCTCACCGCCGGCCGATCGGGATGGGCGCAGCCGCGCCGCACCACCCGCACCCTGTCGATCCTCTCCGGGCTCACGCTCGTGGCGTTCCTGTTCGGAACCGTGGGCGGGCTGTCGACGCTGCTCTCGTTCGTCGACTTCCCCATCCGGTCGTGGAACCGCATCGCCATCCTGATCGCCATGCTCGCGCTCGCGGCCGTCGGCCTGCTGCTGGAACGCGTGGCCATGCGGATCACCGCCCGGGTGGCGGCGCGCCGGCGTGACGCCTCCGCGCGGCGGTGGCTCGTGACCGTGCCGCTCGCGCTGGTTCTGGTGCTCCTCGGTGTCTGGGATCAGATCCCGCCCGTCGATCCGGCCGCCCGCGCCGCCACCGTCGCCGAGTTCGACTCCGACGAGACCTTCACCGAGCAGGTCGAGGCGACCGTGCAGCCGGACTGCCTGATCTACCAGCTGCCCTACATCGCCTTCCCGGAGTCGCCGCCGGTGAACGGCGTCACCGACAGCGAGGAGCTGCGGCCGTTCCTGCACTCGGAGGACCTGCGCTGGTCGGCCGGCGGTATCAAGGGCCGCGCCCCGATCGACGAGGTGGGCGCCTACGCCTCGCTGCCGGCTCCCGAAATGCTGCAAGCCGTGGAGTCGATCGGCGCGTGCGCCTTCGTGCTCGACCGGGCGGCCTACACTGACCAAGGCGCCACGGTCGTCGAGCAACTGCGTTCGGCCATCGGGGTGCCGGTCACCGCATTCGACTCACCCGACGGTCGATTCACCTTCCTGGAGATCCCTCGGTCATGAACCCCGTCGAACCATCGAGCCCGACGCCGTCGCCGGTGTACACGATGTCGGTCGTGGTGCCCGTGTACCAGGGCGAGCGCACCCTCGCCGCCATGGTGGGCGAGCTCGTGCCGTACACCCACGGCGCCATCAGCCCCGACGGGGTGGCGTACCGCGTGAGCGAGGTCATCCTCGTGCACGACAACGGGCCCGACCAGTCCGACACGGTGATGCGCGCGCTCGCCGAGGCCCACCCGTTCGTGAGCATCATCTGGCTCAGCCGCAACTTCGGCCAGCACGCCGCCACCATCGCGGGCATGGCGGCCTCGAAGGGCCGCTGGATCGTGACGATGGACGAGGACGGGCAGCACGACCCGGCCGACCTCGGCTCGTTCCTCGACACCGCCATCCGCGAGCGGGCCGGCGTGGTCTACGCGCGGTTCACGAACGAGCGCCCGCACGGCTTCTTCCGTGCGGCGGCCTCGAAGTCGTCGAAGCGGATGCTCGGCACCACGTTCGGTCTGCCCGACGCCACCCAGTTCCAGAGCTACCGTCTCGTGCGCGGCGACATGGGCCGCAAGCTCGCCTCGTTCGCCGCGACCGGGGTGTACCTCGACGTGGCGCTGAGCTGGGTGACGAACCGGGTGGCCACCAGCCCCACGGTGCTGCGCTCGACCGACGGCCGGGTGTCCGGCTACTCGCTGCCGGCGCTGTTCGCCTACTTCTGGCGCATGGTGCTCACCAGCGGCACCACGGGCCTGCGTCTGGTGAGTGTGCTGGGCGGCGTGATCGCCGCGATCGGCCTCGTGATCGCGCTCTACATCATCATCTCGCCGGTGATCGGCCAAGACCCCGAGACGGCGGGCTGGGCGTCGCTGATGGTCGTCATCCTGCTCTGTTCGGGAGCCGTTCTGGTGTCGCTCGGGGTGATCGCCGAGTACATCGGCGTCTCGCTGAACGTCTCGATGGGGCGCCCGCTGTACCTGACGGTCGACAACCCGGAGACGATCATGCCCGATGAGGACGAGCGCGCCGATGCCGGAGGGGCGGGTCCCGATGTTCGATGAGATCGTCTTCAGCCGCCCGTTCCGGGCGCCGGGTGAGCTCGCCAACCTCGAGGCGGTGCTCGCCTCCGACCACTCGCACGGCGACGGCGCCTTCACCGAGCGCGCCACCGGCCGGTTGAAGGAGCTGACCGGCGCATCCGACGCCCTGCTCACCACCTCGTGCACGCACGCGCTGGAGATGGCGATGCTGCTGCTGGAGGTGCGGCCGGGCGACGAGGTGGTGCTGCCGAGCTTCACGTTCACCTCGGCGGCCACCGCGGTGGTGGCGCGCGGGGCGACCCCCGTGTTCGTCGACATCGAGGGCGCGAGCGGCAACCTCGACGTCCAGCAGGTGGCCGAGGCACTCACCCCGCGCACGAAGGCTGTGATCGCCATGCACTACGGCGGTGCGGCAGTCGACCTCGACGCGCTGCTGTCGGTGACCGCCTCGAGCGGCGTGGCACTGGTGGAGGACAACGCCCACGGCTTCGGGGGCACGGCGGGCGGGCACCGGCTCGGTACCGCCGGCGTGCTCGGCACCCAGAGCTTCCACGACACCAAGAACGTGCACTGCGGCGAGGGCGGGGCGTTGCTGGTGAACGACCCGGCGCTCTGGGAGCGTGCAGAGATCGTCCGTGAGAAGGGCACCAACCGCGCGCGCTTCCTGCGCGGCCAGGTCGACAAGTACACCTGGCAGGACGAGGGGTCGAGCTACCTGCCGAGCGAACTCAACGCCGCGGTGCTCGATGCCCAGCTGGCCGCGTTCGGCGAGATCCAGAAGCGCCGGCTGCGGGTGTGGAACGCCTATGCCGCCGGCCTCGCCGACTGGGCGGCACCGCGCGGCATCGGCCTCGTCTCCGACACCGCCGGGCTCGAGCACAGCGCCCACCTCTTCTACCTCGTGATGCCCGACCACGAGAGCCGGCAGGGACTCATCGACCACCTGCGCGGTCTCGGCGTTCGCGCCGCATTCCACTACGTGCCGCTTGACTCCTCGCCGGCCGGTCGGCGCTTCGGGCGCACGTCGACGTCGCGGGAACTCGACCGCACGGCGGCGTTCTCGTCGCGGCTGGTTCGGCTGCCGCTCTGGGCGGGGCTGACGGATGCGCAGGTCGAGCGCGTGGTGCAGGGCGTGCGCGCCTTCGAGCCGGTGGGCGCTGGGTTCGCGAGGACGACCGTCAGTACGCGAACTTCGCGAACGTGATGGTCGGGCTGCCCGGGTCGCCCGTTGCGTAGCACAGCGCGATCACCTCGGTGGTGTCGCCGCCCCCGAGCTGGATGTGGGTGTTGATCGCCGTGTCCACGCCATTCGCTGCCAGGAAGACGAAAGCGGGATCAAAAGGCTCAAGGGACGCCGGCATGCCCAACTGGTCTTTCGGCGCCGTGTCGAAACAGGTCTGATACGCGCCGGCGGGGTCGCCGATGGTGCTGGCGGCACGCGTCGGAGCCACCGACGGCTCCGCAACGGTGGGCGGACCGTCGGTCGTCTCGGCTTCGCCGGGGGCCGACTGCGCGCTCGGTGTCGATGTCGGAACCGACGGAGACGCCTCGACGGCCTGTGAGGTTCCGCTGGGCGTCGGCGACGGAGTGGACGATGCCGGTGAAGCCGCCGTACCCGTCGGGCCCGATTCTGCGGTGGCGACGCAGGCCGTCAGCGTGAGGGCGATGACGGAGCCCGCGGCGAGGGAGGGCAACCAGCGATTCATGCCGGCCTTTCGTCGTGTGGAGCGGGATTTCCTCGTGGTCATCAGTTCGATAACTGTGGATTAGTCTATCGCTTGGATTTCGCACGAAGTTCACAGGTGAAATGGGGAACGGTGAACACAGAAAACGACGAGCGCACGCGGAAGAATCGAAGGCGCGGGTCTGCGGGCAGGCTGTTCGCCGCCATGGTGGCGTGTCTGGCATGCATGGGCATCCTCCTCAGCCCGACTCTTGTGGACGCCCAGAGTGCGCAAGCGGTCTACATCGAACAGTGCGGAACGTCCTGCAACGACATCTCCGCGAACCCGCAAGTACTCGCTGCTCAGCTGGTGCAGTTCGGTGCGGCCGGCCAGTTCGAGGCCACATCGAACACGGTGAGGAACGACATCCTCGACCAGGAGATCGCCCCCATCGCCCGGGGTGAGAGCCGGGCCGGGTGCGGCATCGACGGTCGGTTGCTTCAGATGCTCGTCATCATGGTCAAGAACTACGGGTACCTTCGCGTCTCCGAGTTGAACCGCGGGTGCGCATTCATCTCGTCGGACGTGAGTTGCGCGAATTCGTCGTCCTTGCATTGTGAAGCTACGGCACGTGCCGTCGACCTCTACAGCATCGGTAGTTCGACTGGTGGAGGTTCGCGAGTCCAGGTAGACGGAGGTTCGGAGACCGAGCCCTATCTCGCCTTTCTCAATACGTTCATGCCGCCCCAGACGAACGCCCTGCAGGGTCAATGCGGTCGGACCAACGATTCACGATGGAACAACCTCGTCATCGGGTTCTTCGATGATTGCACCCACCAGCACATCGACCTGCGTGCAGCGAGTTCCGGTCTGACACTGGGCGCGGGAACCCCGAGCAATCCGACACCGCCGGCCATCCCGTTGAGTGGGATGCAGATGATCATCGACGGGAACTCGGCCGTGTGGGCGAAAGGCCCTGGAGACTATTCGACCAGCTGGAGCCGCGAGACAGGGGTGACCGGCGGCATCGTGAAGATCGCGGCAGGCGGTGGTATCCAGCTGGCCCTCGACAGCACCGGAAAGGTCTGGCAACGATCCGCCGTCAGCTCTGACACGGGCTGGACTGCCCAGACGGGCGCCAACGGAGCCAAAGACATCGCTGTCGGTTCCGACGGCACGCAGATGCTGCTCGACAACGTCGGCGCTGTCTGGGCGAAGACGAAAGACACGTCTCCGGGATCGTGGAGCATGGAGACCCCGCAGCCCGGTGGCATCGTCAAGATCGCGGCGAACGGAGGGATTCAGATGGCGCTTGACAGCACCGGCAAGGTCTTCACCAGGACGACCGTCAGCACGAACCAGACGTGGACGCTGCAGGCCAACGCCAACAGCGCGAAGGACATCGCCATCGGTTCGGACGGCACGATGATGATCATCGACACCGTCAGTGCGGTGTGGGCGAAAACGAAGGATGCCGCGCCCCTGAACTGGACTCGCGAGACGAGCCAGCCAGGCGGCATCGTGAAGATCGCGACCAACGGAGGAATCCAACTGGCTCTGGATAGCACGGGCAAGGTCTGGCACCGGAACTCCGTGAGCGCCAGCACGGCATGGACTGGAGAGACGGGAGCAAGCGGAGCCGCTCAGATAGCGGTCGGGTCGAACGGCATGCAGATGATTCTGGACACGGTCGGTCAGGTGTGGATCCAACCTCCTGGCCAGGTGTCATCGGGGTGGACCCGCGAGACGCCATCCGGCCATAGGGCAATCGCGGCAGGCTAGCGGTTCACCGCCGCAGCCGGTGGATGGGTGGGGCCTGCTCCCATCCATCCACCCCTGGGGTCGGCCATGAACTCGTCCGCATCTCGGACGGCGCGGTGGCTCTCACTCCGCCGCCGCTTGCTCACGCGCCCGGCGCTGGGCTGCCAGATCGGGGTAGAGGACGTCGAAGAACTCCTCTTTGAGGTCGAGCAGGCCGTGGTACTGGTTCGTCTCATCCATCACCATCGAGATCTCGACCGGCAGCTTCGCGAGAGTGTAGCCGCGGTCCCGGGCCCACCAGGTGAGCCACAGGTCATCCAGATAGAGGTAGCGGTCCGGGATGTCGGTGAAGAAGGAGCGATCCGAGAAGATCGCCGCATCCATCACCGAACCACCGGGGCCGATGTGGTCGACGCGTCCGCCAGGCTCGGCTGGAACACGGGCGAAGTAGGCGTCGCCGACGCTGAACGCCCACCAGGCGGTGATGGCCTTCGGGTCGAAGTGCTGCTGGGCGACGGAGACGAAGCTCGAGTCGAAGACCTCGTCGTCGTCGATCACGATCACCGGGGTGGAGCCGCGTTCGGCGGCGATGCGCCTGGCCAGGTAGAACCGGCCGATGGAGCCCAGGTTGTAGGGCGTGCGGGCGATCCAGGCGGAGCGGAGGGCCCCGGTCGGTCGGGCACGACGCAGCACGTCCCGGTAGTGGTCGTGGTCGAGCTTGTTGTTGTTCCAGATGTGAAGCTCGACACCGTCGGGCACATCCAGCTGACTGTCGAGCATCGCGATGACGTCGGCGAGCCGGGTCGGGCGGTTCCAGAGGCAGATCAGCACGGGCTGCGGCGCACGGGAGCCGGCCTCGGAATAGGAGAAGTGCTCCATCGCGAACCGGTCAGCCAGGAGACGACGCCGGAGCAGGGCCTTCACCGGCGTCTCGATTCGCCCTCTGAGTGTCATGCTGCCATTATGGCCGCGACCCTGAACTGAGCAAAACTTGAAAACGGGCCGCTGGGGGTGCGGGTACACTCGAACGGTGCAGATCCGTGAATTGACGATCCCCGACAGCTACGAGATCACGCCGAAGCAGTTCGGCGACGACCGTGGCGTGTTCCTGGAGTGGTATCGCTTCGACAAGCTCGAGGAGACCATCGGCCACTCGCTCGACCTGGCGCAGGCGAACACGTCGGTGTCGAAGAAGGGCGTCGTCCGCGGCATCCACTTCGCCGACATCCCGCCGAGCCAGGCGAAGTACGTCACCTGCACGCACGGGGCGGTGCTCGACTACGTGATCGACATCCGCGTGGGGTCGCCCACCTTCGGGCAGTGGGACTCGGTGCTGCTGGACGGCGTGGACCGCCGGGCCATCTACCTCAGCGAGGGCCTCGGCCACGCGTTCGTGGCGCTCACCGACGACGCCACGGTGAGCTACCTCGTCACCTCGACCTTCAACGCGGACCGCGAGCACGGCATCGACCCGCTGGATGCGCAGATCGGCCTGGTCTTCCCGCCCGAGGCGGGCGAGCCGCTGCTGTCGCCCAAAGACACGGATGCGCCCACGCTGGCCGAGGCGGCCGAGCAGGGCCTGCTGCCCACGTGGGATGAAGCGCGCGCGTTCTACGCGTCGCTGAACGAGAAGGGGCGCTGAGCATGCGCGGAATCATCCTGGCCGGAGGCTCGGGCACGCGGTTGTGGCCGATCACGAAGGGCATCTCGAAGCAGCTGATGCCGATCTACGACAAGCCGATGGTGTACTACCCCCTGTCGACGCTGATGATGGCCGGCATCAACGAGATCCTGATCATCACGACCCCCGAGTACAACGAGCAGTTCAAGGCCCTGCTCGGCGACGGCAGCGAGCTGGGCATCCGGCTGGAGTACGCCGTGCAGCCCTCGCCCGACGGCCTCGCGCAGGCCTTCATCATCGGCGAGGAGTTCATCGGCGACGAGAGCGTCGCGCTGGTGCTGGGCGACAACATCTTCCACGGTGTGGGCCTCGGCTCGTCGCTGCGCAACAACGAGGAGCTCGAGGGCGCCCGGATCTTCGCGTACCACGTGGCCGAGCCGCGGGCCTACGGCGTGGTGGAGTTCGACGAGAACTTCACGGCGCTCTCGATCGAGGAGAAGCCGGCCGAGCCCAAGAGCAACTACGCCGTTCCCGGGCTGTACTTCTACGACAACTCGGTGGTGGAGATCGCGAAGTCGATCGAACCGTCGGCGCGCGGCGAGCTGGAGATCTCGACGGTGAACGAGCGCTACCTCGAGCGCGGCGACCTCACGGTGCAGGTGCTCGACCGTGGCACCGCGTGGCTGGACACCGGAACCTTCGAGTCGATGATGCAGGCCTCGGAGTACGTGCGGGTGATCGAGGACCGTCAGGGCTTCAAGATCGGCTGCATCGAGGAGATCGCGTGGCGCGCCGGCTGGATCGACACCGAGCAGCTCGCGAAGCTCGCCAAGCCCCTCGTGAAGAGCGGCTACGGCGCGTACCTGCAGACGCTCATCGCGAGCGAAGCGGGCTGATCGCGGGGCGGTCGGGTGCTTCGGCGGTGGTGGCTCAGGAGCTGATGCGAGTCGTACCGCAGCAACAGGGCGGAGCCGCCCTACCGTTGGGACATGCGCGCCTCCGTTCTCACCTTGACCGCTCGACGATGCGCCGCCGCGGCCGGGGTTCTGGCGCTCGGGGCGGCTCTGCTGGTACCGGGGGCATCGCAGGCCGCTGAGGCCGCGCAGCCCGCGCCGGAGATCGCGGCCGGCGCCGCGGTGATGCCCTCGATCCTGCCTGGGTCTTTCGACGCCCTGGCGTCGGAACTGCCGCCTGCTCTCGCAGCAGCTGTCGAGCGCGACCTGGGCGAAGAGCCCTCCGAGTATCTCGCTCGGTCGGCGGCCGCAGATGCCGCCAGTGACGTGCTGGCCGCGCTCGCGTCAGAGGGGATGAACGTCTCCGCGTCGAGGCTCGACGGCACCGAACTCGTCGTGACGGTGTCGAACGACGTCGATGCCGCTCGCGTGCAGGCCGCCGGGGCGCGAGCCGAGGTCGGCGATCCGGCGGACGCCGCAGGCTACGACCATCTCCCGCTCCGGGCCCTGGCCGATTTGGAGGGTGGCCAGCCGTTCACCTTCTCCACGTTCACCGGCAGCACGCGCGTCACGTATGCCTGCTCCGCCGCGTTCAACGGTGTGGACGTCACGTCGCGTCAGTCGCAGCTGCTCACGGCGGGCCACTGCATCGCGCCGGATCGCACTGACGGCGGCGTCTTCTTCGATGCGCGGCAGACCTCCGCCGGCACGACCCCCTACCGGAACACCGTCCTCGGTAGTCCCCTGGAATCGGCGTTCCGGTTCGGCAGCGGCATGGATTCCGGATTGATCGCCACCGCCGCCACCTGGAACCCGCTTCCCGTGGTGGCCACGTGGGGCGGCGCGGCGGGAGCGCTCGGTGACGGCGATCCCGTCGTCGTCCGCGACACCGTGACGAGCGTCGCCGGTGCCCCGATCTGCAAATCGGGCCGGCAGACCGGCTGGACGTGCGGGGAGATCCTGGCCACCAACGTTCCGTCGCAGGTGTACAACCGGGACGGCGCACCCGTGATCGTGAACCTCACCCTGACCTCGGCGTGCATGCTCGCGGGTGACAGCGGCAGTGCGGCCGTGGTCGGCACATCGGCGCTCGGAGTCGGATCGTCCGGTTCGTTCGACGGAGATTGCGTGAACCCGACGGACGGCGAGATCAGCGCCTTCTTCTCGCTCCGCACCGACGACGGCAGCGCGAGTGTGGCGACAGCGAATCCCGGGTGGGAGCCGATCGTCGCGATCGACGCCCCCGTCGTGAAAGCCCCGGTCTTCGTGGGCGACAGCATCCGGGGTGTCCTGCCCGGTGGGGGCCCTCGCCACCGGATGACGGTCAAGATCGACGGGGTGTCGACGTTCACGGCCACCCCCGATTCCGAGGGGGCCTGGGCGGTTCCGGTACCGGCCTCCCTGTCCAGTGGGCGCCACGACTTCTCGGTGCAGGCGAGCTGGGGAACCTCGGTATCGACGGTCGTGGCCGGAGAGTATCGACTCGCGCCCCGGCCGAACGTGGAGCGCATCGCCGGACCCGATCGGTATGCGGTCGCGGCGGCCGTGGCTCAGGCGGCCTTCCCCGGGACCGCTCCCACGGTGCTCCTCGCCACGGGGGCGAACTATCCGGATGCGCTGAGTGCAGGCCCGGCGGCCGTGAAGCTCGGCGGCCCGCTGCTGCTCACCTCGCGCGACGCCCTCCCGGCGGTCACCGCGTCCGAACTCCGGCGGCTGCGACCGAGCCAGGTGATCGTCGTCGGGGGGCCGGCATCGGTCTCGGAAGACGTGCTGGCCGCCGTGCGGGACATCGTCCCCGACACGATCCGCCTCTCGGGGGCTGACCGGTACGAGGCGTCGCGCACCGTCGTCGACTACGCGTTCAGTTCAGCAGCGACCGCCTACCTGGCCACCGGCGCGAACTTCCCTGACGCCCTGTCGGCCAGTGCGGCCGCGGGGTCGCAGGACGCTCCGGTCGTGCTGGTGGACGGCGGTGCCGCCGGTGCCGATCAGCCGACGTTGACTCTCCTGGATCGCCTGAAGATCAGATCGGCGACGGTGGCCGGCGGCCCGAATTCCGTTTCGACCGGGATCGAGGCGTCGCTGGCCGCCCGGTACACGACGGTTCGCCAATCCGGGGCCGATCGTTACGCGGCATCCGTGAACATCAACAAAGCAGCCTTCACCACGAGTTCGACCGTGTATCTCGCGACGGGGCTCAACTATCCCGATGCCCTCGCCGGAGGCGTTCTCGCGGGATTGACGGACTCGCCGTTGTTCGTCGTCCCGACGACCTGCGTCCCTGGTCCGGTGCTCGCGCAGATCCGCACGCTCGGAGCGACCGACGTGGTGCTCCTCGGGGGACCGGTGTCGCTCAGCGGCGCGGTGGAGAAGCTCGTACCGTGCATCTAGGCACGCCTGGCCAGTCCAAAGGCCTGGCGCGAGAGATCATCCGCGGAGCCGACGGAGTCGGCGGCGCGCGGCGTCGGTGACCCGCACCTCGGGCCGTCTCATGAGCCGACCGAGATGAGCCTGCAATGCGGCGAGCTCGGCGGCGGAGATCTCGCGGTGCTCGCTGGTCTGGAAATGAGCCGTGCGCTCGGCGAGGAGTCGGGCCTCGGCCTCGTCGAGACGCCGACGGGTCTCCGCGAGCGCTGCGTCGGTCTCTTCGAGCAGGGCTCGTGCCGCGGCGCCCTCGTTCTGCGCGACCTCGAGCTCCGCGGCCAGCTGCCGTGCTCGAAGAGTCTGTGTCTCGGCTCGCGAGATGATCGGGCGAACGCGGCGCCACTCGTCGAAGGTCTCCGGCGGCAACGACACGTCGGGCACCGGAGAGTCGAGTCTGTCGGCGAGTACCCGCTCTTCGACGAGCCACCCTCGGGTGAGCCCCTCGTCGAGCTCCTCGGGCAGCGGATGACGCACGAGGTAGTACGCGAACAGTGACCCCTCGTGCTGGCGGCCCCGGTCGCGCATGCCGTGGTGGTCGGGGCCGGGGATCCGCTCGGGACTCAGCTCGTAACCCGTGCCGGCCATCTCGACCTTGCGGCGGAGCTGTGCCCACGAACGCCAGGGGAGGTGGAGGTTCTCGATCTCGAGCCCGGGTTCGGGGGATCCGAGCGACGCCAGGTCGACCAGATGGTTGCCCTGCCCGACCACGATGTCGGGATGCCCGACGTGGATCGCGTTCGGGATGGGCTGCGAGAGCAACCCCTTCTCACGGATCACGTCGGCCGGGCGCAGGTCGCGGTACACGAGTCGCTGCAATCCGGTTCCGTCGAGCGCCGGTTCGCCGACGAGGTTCACCGTCGACGCGGTGAAGGATGCGATCTCCTTCGGTATCCGTTCGAGCGCGTCGCGGAGCGTCAGGGTGCGGTCGCACGGCAGGAAGAACTCGTCGGCATCCGCATTGACGACCCAGTCGGCGCCGTGGACCGTGTACGCGTCGCGCGCCATCGTGGTCACGACCTCGGACTGCTGCTTGCGATGCTCGGAGTCGTGGCGCAGGTCCACCAGCCCGCGAGACTGGTACTCGCGGAGGATCTCGGTGGTGCCGTCGGTCGAAGCGTTGTCGGTGACGATCACGAGGTCGACACCCTGAGCGAGGTGATGGTCGAGCACGGGCGCTATGACGTCCGCTTCGTTGCGGACCATCATGGTCATCACGAGCTTCACTGGTTCTCCATCAGGTCGGGTCTGAGGTTCCCGACAGCCTACCCTGCCCCTCAGGTGGGGGTCTGGAAACGACTCTCGCGGCGTGCGGCCCGGGTGGCCAACCTCGCTCGGAGCGCCAGCCCGATCCTGATCGCGATCCGCACGGGCAGGAGGAGCGGGTGGGCGTATCGACCCGCCAGGAAGCGATACGCGCTTCGATGGTGTGCTTCGACCATGGCGGCGGATTCGCTCTCCGTGGAATGCCCGCCGGAGTGCTCGACGACGGCTGCCGGAGCATAGCGGTTGCGCCAGCCGGCCTGGCCGAGGCGGTAACCGAGGTCGACGTCCTCGAAGTACATGAAGTACCGCTGGTCGAAGCCGGAGACCTGGTCGAAGGCGCTCCGGCGTACCAGCAAGCAGGCGCCGCTGAGCCAGCCTGCGTCGCGCTCGGCCCCGTCCGTGGCATTGCCAAGGTGATAACGCGTCGTCCACCGGTTGGTCGGCCGCACGTTCGCGAGCAGCGCGTGGCCGATCCCGGTGGCGAGCGACGGTACGGCCCGGGCCGAGGGGTAGGGGACACCTCCCGTCATGACCAGGGGGCCGACGGCTCCGATGTCGGACGCAGCAAGGCCCGCGGCGACGAGCCGGTCGATCGAGTCGGGACCGAGCACGATGTCGGGATTGGAGACGAGGATCCACTCGACAGACGGGGAGAGCGCCCTCACCCCTTCGTTCACGGCTCCGCCGTAACCAGGGTTCGAGGGCAGCGGCAGGTAGCGTCCGCCACGTCCCTCTGTCATCTCGCGGACGGTCTCACCGGTGGGCTTGTTGTCGACGACGACGAGTTCGATCTCCTCCGACGTGGCACTGTCGAGCGACGCGAAGAAGTCGGGCAGGATCTCATCGGAACGATAGGCGACGGTCACCACACCGATGCGAGCCGTCATGCAGCCACCGCCGTGTAGCGCTCGACGTAGACGGCGCTGCACGCCGTCCAGGTGAATTCAGCGCTCCGCTCCCGGGCGGCCGCGGAGAGTTCTGCTCGTCGCGCACGGTCGCCCAGCAATGAGGAGAGAGCCCGCTCCAGCGAGAGCGCGTCCGGCTCCGAATACTCCACCGCGTCGCCGCCCACCTCGGGGATCGAGAGTCGCCGAGTCGTGAGCACCGGCGAGGCACACGCCATGGCCTCCAGGACGGGTAGCCCGAAGCCCTCGCCGAGGCTGGGGTACACGACGACCGTGGCGCCGCCGAGGAGTGCGTGCAGCGATCCGATGGGCAGATACCCCGCTTCCACCACATCCTGACGGACGGCGGGGTCGTCGAGGAGTCGTGACGCTTCCGCATCCCAGCCGCGTGAACCCGAAAGCACCAGACGTGGCGCCGACGGATCGGCGGCGCGGAGAGCTCGCACCGCCGAGATCAACGCCGGAACGTTCTTGCGCGGCTCGATGGTTCCGAGGAAGGCCAGATACTCTTCGCCGGATCGCAGGCCGACCGCGGTGCGCAGGTCGCCGATCTCCGAGTCGGTCGGAGGATGGAACACCGATCCGTCGACTCCGAGATGGGCTACTGCGACGCGGCGTCCCTTGCCGCCGGCCCGGCGGAGCACTTCGTCGGCGGTCGTCCGGCTGACGGCGACGAGGTCACCGGCGCGGCGCACGGCCAGGCGCGTCCAGGTTCGGAACAACAGCCCCTTCAGTCGTGAGTGCGCGGCGGGGTCGCTGAAGAAGGTGGCATCGTGCACGGTGACGAGGCATCGACCGGCCGCGGCGAGCGGAAAGGTGTAGTGCGGCGAATGGATGACTCCAGCGCGGAGCCGTCGGGCGAGACGCGGGAGTGCGATCTGCTCCCAGACCAGCCGCGCGGCACGCCGGCTGACGACGCGCGGAGCCAGATGGTAGCGGTGTCCTGGTGCCTCGTGCCGGAGGAAATCGAGGTCTTCGGCCTTCACGACGACGTCGATGGGTGCGCCGAGCTCGTCCAGCCCACTCAGCAACCCGGCCAGGAACCGTGCCACTCCACCGCGAGACGGCGGTATGGAGGTCGCGTCGAGCAAGACGCGGGGGAGTGCAGGCACGAATGACTTTCCTTCGGCGATCGAAGAGCGGATGCCTCATCCTACGGCGCGGCATCCACGCGTTCGGCTATCAGTCAGGGAAGGGGACTCTAAGCTAGATTGGTCTGCGGTCATCCGAGCCGCAATCACAGCGAGGGAACATGAACTATCTGAAGGAAGTCTTCCAGTCACGGGAGCTTCTGGCCAATCTCACGCTGCGCGAGATCCGTGGGCAGTACAAGCGCACGGTCTTCGGCCAGCTCTGGTCATTGGCCAACCCCCTGGCGGCGATGGTGGTCTACACCTTCGTGTTCGCCCTCATCTTCCGCGCGAAGCCGGATGTCGGTGACCCGAGTGGGCTCGACGTCTTCGCCCTGTGGCTGCTCTGCGGTCTGCTTCCGTGGACGTTCTTCGCCAATGTGGTCAACACCGGCATGGGATCGCTCCTGGTCAATGCCGGACTGGTTCAGAAGGTGTACTTCACGCGGATCGTCCTGCCGGTCTCGGCCGTGGGATCGATCGGGTTCAACTGGCTCTTCGAGATGGCGGTCCTCTTGATCGCCCTCTCGATCGCCGGAGCCTTCGTGCTCCCGTGGATTCCGATGATGCTCGTGACCATGGTGCTTCTGGCCATCTTCGCCACCGGCGTCGCGCTGATGCTGGCCGTGGCGAACGTGCACTTCCGGGATACCCAGTACTTCATGGGCATCCTGCTGCAGATCTGGATGTACCTGACCCCCATCGTCTACCCGATCAACCTGATCATCGAACGCTCCAACGAGGTCGGTGGTCTGTTCGGGTCGAACATCCAGATCGTCCAGCTGTACCGGATCAACCCGATGGAACGTTTCGTCGAGGTGTTCCGGTCGCTGCTCTATGACAACCGCTGGCCCGAACTGAACGACTTCGCCTACTGCGTGATCTGGGCCTTCGTGTCCCTCGTCATCGGCGTCATCATCTTCCGGCGAAATGAGAAAGGTCTGGCCGAGGCCCTATGAGCAACTCCGCTGTCACAGTCGATGATGTGAGCAAACGCTTCCGTATGTATAAGGAGCGCAACCAGACCCTCAAGGCGGCCGTCATGCGCGGCCGTCGCTCCGTGCACGAGGAGTTCTGGGCGCTTCGCGACGTCTCGTTCGACGTGCCGCAGGGATCGACGTTCGGTCTGATCGGCAGCAACGGTTCCGGCAAGTCGACCCTGCTGAAGTGCTTGGCCAAGATCTACTACCCCGAGAAGGGCAGCATCAGCGCCAACGGCAAGGTCGCGGCGCTCCTGGAAGTGGGCTCGGGTTTCCATCCCGAGCTCTCCGGCCGGGAGAACATCTTCCTGAACGGGTCCATTCTGGGCATGTCCAAGAAGGAGGTGGCGGCCCGCTTCGACGAGATCGTCGACTTCTCCGGAGTCGAGCAGTTCATCGATCAGCCGGTGAAGAACTACTCCTCCGGTATGTACGTGCGTCTGGGCTTCTCGGTGGCGATCAACGTCAACCCCGACATCCTGGTCGTCGACGAGGTGCTCTCGGTCGGTGACGCGGAGTTCCAGGAGAAGTGCCGCCAGAAGTTCAAGGACTTCAAGGCCGTCGGCAAGACGGTCATCCTGGTGAGCCACTCCATGGGAACCGTCAAGGACATGTGCGACCAGGTGGCCTGGCTCCGGCACGGTGAACTCGTCGAGACCGGCGAGGCGAAGACCGTCATCAACGCCTACCTCGATTCTCTCCCCGGGCGCGAACACCAGGGCTAGCCCTCGAGCCCTGGTCTCCCGTACAACGAGAACGGCCCGCTCCCGCCTTTCGGCGGAGCGGGCCGTTCTCGTGTTCGAGAGGGCGTCGCGGCCCGTCAGTCCTCCAGCTCGCGCTGCGAGCGCTCGCGCGTGGACATGCGGTTCTTCACCTTCTGGCGCAGCATGTCGACTCCGCCCTCGGCGATGTAGAAACGGGCCAGCGCGATGTCGCGCGTGACGCCGTGGCGCGAGGTGGCGATCGCGTGCAGGCGTTCCTCAGGGGTCTGACGGCGCTTCTGCTTCTTCGACGAGCCCGAGTGACCGTGTCCGTGATCCCGATCGCGGTTGTTCGCGTTCAGGAGCATCTGACGATCCGCAGCCGGCTGAGGATCGCGGCAGAACTCCACCAGGGGGCGGAGCGCGTTGTCCCAGCGGAACTGCTCGCGCACCACGTCGATGGCGGCCCGCGACGAGGCGGCGTACTCGTCGTCGTAGAGGACGAGTTCCAGAGCGTCGGCCAAGGCGTCGACGTCGCGCTCGGGCACGCTCACGCCCATCCCGGCGGCCCCCACGATGTCACCGAAGCTGTCACCCTCGGTCGTCACGATCGGCAGACGTGCCCACATGTAGTCGAGGATGCGGGTGCGGAAGGAGAAGGTCGTCTCGATGTGGTCGTAGTGGGTGCTCACGCCCGCATCGGCCTCGAGGAGGTAGTTCTGACGGTCGTCCAGCGCCACCCAGTTCTCGTTGAAGAAGACGTTCTTGCCAGACACTCCGAGGGAGGAGGCGAGCTCGCGGGTCTTCGCGACGATCGCCATCTCGGGCACGTCGGGGTTCGGATGCGCGACACCGAGGAAGAACAGACGGACGTTCTCGCGTCGCTCCGCCAGCTTGGCGATCGCGCGGACGAGGGTGAACGTGTCGAACCAGTTGTAGATGCCCCCGCCCCAGATGACGACCTTGTCGTCTTCG
The DNA here is from genome assembly GCF_041927335.1 of Herbiconiux liangxiaofengii. NCBI lineage: Bacteria > Bacillati > Actinomycetota > Actinomycetes > Micrococcales > Microbacteriaceae > Herbiconiux > Herbiconiux liangxiaofengii. Next base: position 65,280 of record NZ_JBHFHD010000016.1, read on the forward strand.
GAGATGCCGGGGACGACGCCGCGGATGGCTGCACGGGTGTGCTCAGGGTCTTGCGCATCCATGCCGAAGGGCACGATCGAGATCAGGGAGTCGAGGTTGGAGTCGGCCATGTAGGTGAAGGCGTTCACGCGGCCCAGACCGGCCAGCTGGCCCAGCCAGAACATCCGCTGGCGCTCGGAGGCGCAGAGGAAGTAGTCGCAGCGCGCGAGCTGCTGGTTGAGCACCTCCGTCGCTCCGGCGACCTGGGCGTTCCACTGTGCGGTGCCGAACTCTCGACCCTGCTCGAGCTGCTCCAGGTGCATCGGGTCGTACAGGTCGGCCACCATGATCTTGTCGCTGGCCTGCAGCGTCGTGAAGTGGTGCAGGGCGTGGCCCTGGAAGATGATGACGTCGGCCCACTCCTCGTGCACCCGCATCTCGCGCTCGTTCTGCAGGCGCACCCGGGAGACCTCGAAGTCGTTCGACGACCGGGAGGCGACGTTCCAGGTGACGAGGCGCACGTCGTTCTCCTTGGAGAGCGCCTCGCTGATCTTCCAGGCGCGCATCGCTGGTCCGGCCATCTTGCGGCCGATCGAGTCGCCCGTGATCACGAGGATGCGGCGACGGATCGTGCTGGTGCGGATGCCGAACGTGTCGACGATGCCCGCATAACCCTCGAGGAAGTAGGGGTCGTGGAAGAGCGGCTCGACGAGGTTGCCGAACAGCCGCATCAGGTCGTCGTCGGTGCGGGCTCGCCGGTTCTGGATCTCCGAGCGGGCTTCGTCGAGGGCGGGCAGCTCGCTGACGAACTGGTCCAGGGCGAACAGCCCCGCGAGGGTGTCCTTCGCGACCGGTGTCGTCGGGTCGAACTCGTCGGAGGCCCCGGTGAACCGACGGATGTCGAACGACTCGGGGTCGAGGCCGCTCTTGGCGACCGCGCGGCGCCCGAGCAGGGCGAGGGCAGCGGGCAGGAAGCGCGCGAGGTTCTCGTCGGACAGGTTCTTGTACAGCACGAACAACGCGTTCCGCTCGAGCAGGTACATCTCGCGGTACTCGCCGAAGCTCTTCATGGAACCGTGATGCTTGTGATAGACGACCGAATCGGGGGCGAAGCGCACCCGGTAGCCCAGCACGTTCAGACGCCAGCCGAGGTCGACGTCGTCGTAGAACATGAACAGGCGCTCATCGAAGCCACCCACCTCGGTGAAGACGGAGGCGCGGACGAACAGGGCGGACCCGGTACCGAAGAGGATGTCCTTCGGCTCGCTGAACCGGCCGTCGTCGGGTTCGGCGATGTTGTTCTTGTAGCCCATGCCGAACCAGGTGACGCTGCCGTCGACGAAGTCGATCGTCTTGCCCTCCCAGTCGAGGACCTTGCTGCCGACCGCCGCGACGCTCGGGCTCACGTCGAACTGGCCGATGGCACCCGCGATCCACCCCGGCGCCGGCTTCGCATCGTTGTTCAGGAACGCGAGGTACTCGCCCGAGGCGTTCTTGGCGCCCAGGTTGCTGCCCCCGGTGAAGCCGAGGTTGTCGTCGGAGATGATGATCTTGACGTTCGACTGCTCCCCGAGGGCGCCGGTCAGCCGGTCTGCGCTGTCGTCGCCGGAGCCGTTCTCGACCACCACGATCTCGAGCCGCTCCTTGGGCCAGTCGACCTCGTTCAGGCGGGCGACCGCCTCGAGGGTGTCGTCGGTGCCCCGGAAGTTGACGATAATGACTGAGACGACACCGGGTTGAGACAGCGACACGCGAACTCCAAAGATCAGTGGCCAGAGTTTGGCCAGTCCAGCATAACGAACGAAAACGTGAACCCTCATGAGTACTGAGCCGACAGTGCTGCCGCTCGTGTCGGTCATCGTCGTGAATTGGCGCCAGTCGGAGCTCACCGCACGCAGTGTGAGCTCGCTGGATCACCCGCATCCGGGTCTGGACGTCGAGGTGGTGGTCGTCGACAACGAGTCGACCGAGGAGAGTCTGGCCGCCCTGGAGCAGGGATGTCCCGGAGCGGTCCTGGTGACGGAGCGGGAGAACCGCGGTTTCGCCGGGGGCGTGACGGCCGGACTCCGGGCGGCGCGTGGCGAGATCATCGTGCTGCTGAACAACGACGCGGTGGCGCTGCCGGGTTTCCTCCTCTCCGGGGCGGGTCGTCTTCTCGGCGGCCCCGGCGAACTCGCTGCCGTTGCGGCGCGGGTCGACCTCGAGGGTTCGTTCTCGCCGGTGGCTGACGGTGAACCACCCTCGTCCGAGCAGTTGGACGGGCTCGACGGCACCCGCTGGCGGCCCGACCCCCAGGGGACGGCACTCCTCAACAGCACAGGTGTCGAGCTGGGCCCGGGGGCCAACGGCTTCGACCGCGACTGGCTCCGACCGGTCGAGCGCCTCCGACGCACCGCCGACGACCACCCGTTCGCCGCCAGCGGCGCCGCGGTCTTCCTGCGACGATCGGCCGTCGAGGCCGTCGGCGGATTCGATACCTCCTACTTCATGTACTACGAGGATCTCGATCTGTCGTGGCGGCTGCGACTCTCCGGGTACACGATCGGCTACGAGCCGGCGGCGCGAGTCGTTCATCGGCACGCTGCGAGCTCGTCGCACAGTTCGTCCCTCATCCGGGTGAACAGCGTGCGCAACCGGTGGCTGACCGTGCTGAAGAACGGCTCGGTGCGGCTCGTCCTCTCCGTCACCGCCCGCACGGCGGCCCGCCTGCTGATCGATCTCACCAGGTCGTCGCTGCGCAGGGACGGCGCGTTCATCGCGCCTCGCGAGTGGCGTCGGTTGCTCCGGGATGCGGCACGACTGGCCCCCGGCGCCGTTCGTGCACGCCGGTCCGGCCGGTCGGTGGCAGAGACCCGCCGGGCCCTCGAGCGCAGGTTCATCGGGCGATCCGTGTGACGACGGGGGCAGCCGCAATCCGCAGCCGAGCGGCGATGCGCCACCCTCTGGACCGTCCAGACCATAGGATCCAGACATGGATTCCACACACTCGCTGCGGGCCGGCGTGCTCGTGGTCGGGAGCTCACTGGCGTTGCTCCTGACGGGATGCGTCGCTCCAGAACCGGCTCCGTCCAGCGCGGCATCGACGCCGTCGGTGGTCTCGACCCCGACTCCCAGCGCCTCCTCCGCTCCCGCACCCGGCACGAGTGCGCCGCCGACCGACGAAGCCGAGCCGACGCACAAGCCCGAGCCGTCACCCACTCCGACGAAGAACCCGGATGCGCCGCTCTCGGTCGAGCTGCTCAGCACGAGTTACGACCCGTCGACCGGGAGCGTCTCCGCGGCGGCCATGGTCACCGACCGGGTCTCGAACGAGGGCTCGTGCACGATGACCGTGAGTCAGAACGGGGTGTCCGTGTCCGCCCAGTCGGCGGGTACCGCCGGCCCGAGCATGACCTACTGCGCCGGACTCTCTGCGGTGCTGCCCGCGGGGTCCTCCGGGGTGTGGACCGTGACCATCGACTACGCCGAGGCCTCGATGGCCGGCTCGACCACAGGGACTGTGACCATCTCATGACGCGACGGCGGCCCAACCCGATTCTCGCCTTCCTGCTCGGCGCGCTCGTCGTGGCCTCAGGACTCACCGCTTTCCAGATCGCGGTCGCTCCGGCGCCCTCGGCCCAGGCCATCACCGGGTCCGACTTCCAGCCCGGCAACATCATCAGTGACCAGAAGTTCTTCAACGGTTCCGCGCTCGATGCGAACAGCGTGCAGGCGTTCCTCAACAGCAAGGTCTCCGAGTGCCGCTCGGGGTACACCTGCCTCAAGGACTACCGGCAGACCACCTGGACGCGGGCGGCGGACCCGATGTGCGGCCAGTACTCGGGGGCCGCCAACGAGTCGGCGGCCCAGATCATCACCAAGGTCGGCAACGCCTGCGGCGTGAGCCAGATGGTGCTCCTCGTGCTGCTGCAGAAGGAGCAGTCCCTCGTCACCGACAGCTGGCCCGGCCCCGGGCAGTACGAGTCGGCGACCGGTTTCGCGTGCCCCGACACCGCTCCCTGCGACGCGGAGTACGCGGGCTTCTACAACCAGGTGTACAAGGCCGCCTGGCAGTACAAGCGGTACACGAACCCGGCCGGCACGTCGAACTTCTTCAACTGGTTCCCCGTCGGGTCGTACTCCGCCGTGCGATACCACCCCAACGCCGCCTGCGGTTCCTCGTCTGTGCTCATCCAGAACAAGGCGACTGCGGCGCTGTACTACTACACGCCGTACCAGCCGAACGCCGTGGCTCTGTCGAATCTCTACGGTGGCCAGACCGACGGATGCTCGTCCTACGGCAACCGCAACTTCTGGCGTCTGTACACCGACTGGTTCGGTTCGACCACGGGCGGGGTCGTACCGATCGGTGGGATGAACGTGGTGAACCTGTCGACGGGTGACGTCGAGGTGCAGGGCTGGGCCATCGACCGCGACACCAAGGATGCGGTCGCCATCCACGTGTACATGGACGGTGGCATTCTCGCGACCGGTGTCGCCAATGCCAGCCGGCCCGACGTCGGCGCCGCGTATCCGGGGTTCGGAGACAACCACGGGATCAAGATCAAGGTGTCACCACCGTCCGGATCGCATAACTTCTGCGCCTGGGCCATCAATGACACACCCGGGGCGAACACGCTGCTGGGATGCCAGACCCTGACGGTGACCAATCTGTCGCCGTTCGGCGGCATGAACGCGTTCTCGACCCAGTTCTCCGGCAAGATCACCGTCAACGGCTGGACGATCGACCCGGAGACGAAGGATCCGATCGCCGTGCACGTCTACGTGGACGGTGCACCGGTCGCGGCCATCACCGCGGACGCGAACCGCCCCGACGTCGGTCGCGCCTACCCCTCGGCGGGACCGAGGCACGGCATCGACTACACGTTCGAGGCGAGCCCGGGCTCCCACAACGTCTGCGCCTACGGCATCAACGTGAAGAACGGCACGAACAGCGGCCTCGGCTGCCAGACCGTGTTCGTCGACGACATGTCACCGTTCGGCGGCATGGATGTCACCGTCGACGGCACCGACCTGGTGGTGCGTGGCTGGACGATCGATCCGGAGACCACGTCGGCCATCCCGGTGCACATCTACATGGACGGCCAGGCGGTCGCCGTGACGACCGCGAACGTCGATCGACCAGACGTGGCACGTGCCTTCCCCGGTTACGGCTCCAAGCACGGGATCAACGTGCGGTTCACCCCGAGTGTCGGGACGCATCAGGTGTGCGCCTACGGCATCAACACCGGCCGAGGAACCAACAACCTGCTCGGGTGCCAGACGGTGACCGTGCGCAACGTCTCTCCCATCGGCGGAATTGACGCTCGAGTCGAGGGCGGTCGGATCATCGTGAACGGCTGGACGATCGACCCCGACACGACCGCCCCGCTCGCGGTGCACGTCTACGTCAACGGGGTGGGCGCCGCCATCACCACGGCCGACTTCAGCCGACCGGATGTCGGCCGGGCCTACCCGGACTTCGGGCCGAACCACGGCATCAACGTGTCGACGCCGGCGGTGCGCGGGGCGAACTCGGTCTGCGCCTACGGCATCAACGTCGGCCCCGGCACGAACACGCTCCTCGGCTGCCAGACCGTGACCTACTGACCCTCACCCTGACTGTGCGGCCAGCCGTGGGCGGGTCGCACGGTCAGGGGGACTCGGGTTCTTCCTGCGCGGAGAGGTGCGACAGCGGCCGGCTGAAGTGATCGGGCGCGGAGTAGCTCAGGTACACCAGACGTGCAGACTCGCGCCGGGCGCGGGTGATGCCGTCGAGGATGAACCCGAGCAGCCAGATCAGGAAAGCGATGATCCCGAGCGATGCCGCGAGGAACGCGGTCGGGAAGCGCGGCACGTAGCCGGTCTCCGCGAACTCGGCGATGACGGGCAGTCCCAGCGCGAGTGCGACGAGCATCACGACCAGGCCGATCACCCCGTGGAACAGGAGGGGGCGTTCGTGGCGTGTGAGCTGCGTGATCAGCGAGAGGATCTTGAAACCGTCGCGGTAGGTGTTCAGCTTCGATTCGCTGCCCTCCGGTCGATCGCGGAAGTCGACCTCGTGCTCGATCTGCGGCACCCGCAGACTCATCGAGTGCACGGTGAGCTCCGTCTCGATCTCGAATTCTCGAGACACTGCCGGAAACGACTTGACGAAGCGGCGCGAGAAGATCCGGTACCCGCTGAGCATGTCGGTCACCTGGGAGCCGAACACCCGGCTGACGAGGGAGTTGAACGCCTTGTTGCCGGCAGAGTGCCCGGGGCGGTACGCCGTCTCCGACGTCTGCTTGCGGACGCCGAGCACGTGGTCGTAGGGGCCTGAGAGCAGCTCGGCGATCATCGCCGGCGCGGCGAACGCATCGTAGGTGTCGTCACCGTCGATGAGCAGGTAGATGTCTGCGTCGATGTCGCCGAACGCTCGGCGCACGACGTTGCCTTTGCCCTTGGTGTTCTCGTACCGGACGATCGCTCCCGACTGGAGCGCGATCTCCGCCGTTCGGTCGGTGCTCAGGTTGTCGTAGACGTAGATGACCATTCCGGGCACGGCCGCCTTGAGATCGGCGATGACCTTGGCTATCGCGGCTTCTTCGTTGTGGCAAGGAACGATGGCCGCGATGACGGGGGTGTCAGTTGACACGTGATGTTCTCCGTAGGGTTCGGCGCCGTCGCGTGGAAGAAATGCGATGCGCAGGGACTCGTATAGAGTACTGGACGCGTTCTCGTTCCATCGGATCGCCATGGCGAGAGGATCCACGATGACATCTGAGGGCCTGATGGGTCATCTCAAGCGAGGTGGGGCTTTTCTCGTCGTGGGCGGGGGCGCGTTCGTGGTCGACGCAGTGACGTACAACGTGCTGGTCTTCTGGCCCGGTCCGCTTGCCGACGAGCCCATCTGGGCGAAGATCATCTCGATCGCCATCGCGTCGGTGTTCACCTACGTGGGGAACCGGCTCTGGACGTTCGCCGACCGGAAGTCACGGCTCACGCTGCAGCGTGCCGCCGTCTTCGTGGGGCTCAATCTCGTCGCCATCGCGCTCCAGCTGGGGTGCCTGAGCTTCTCGCGTTACGTTCTCCACCTGAGCGATCCGGTCTCCGACAACGTGTCGGGCACGCTGATCGGCCAGGCCCTCGCCACGGTCTTCCGGTACGTCACCTACGGCCGGTGGGTCTTCCCCGACGATGCCGGGAGCCGCGAAGACGTACCGTCCCCGGGCCCCGACGGCACCGCCCTCCCGAAACGTTACGACGCAGGAACCACGTCGTAGATCCAGAACCGTGACGCGCCCTGCGTCTCGACGGCGACCGTCTTCAGGCACGGCTGATCGATGGCCGTATCGGACAGCACGTGCGTGACCTCCCGCTGCGCGAACGCGCTGCACGAATCGAAACTGACCCTGATCTGATCGCGGATCGGGCTCGTGACGACCGGTTCGCCCTGACCGACGTCCCAGCTGACATTCGCCAACCGATTCCAGACGTCCGGGTACCGACCGGCAGGGTCGATCATCGACCACATCTCCTTCGGCGGATACGTCTGGACGCCGTTGAGCGCTTCCACGCCCGACTCGACGAGGAGGGCGGTGGACTCGTACCCGCCGACGCCGACCCAGACGCCGGGATCAGCGTCGTTCAGGTCGCCGATCTCTTCGCCGACCTTCGTCGAATTCAGGTCGAAGACGCCGGAGTAGAGCGGGTTCACGGAACCGCCGATGAGCAGGGATGCGGCCAGGAACGCCACGGCCGCGAGGAACGGCAACCGCTTCAGCAGGAGGAAGACGCTCGCCAGCACCAGGAGGGCGACGATCCGCCAGGGGCTCGCCGACAGGGTGGCGGGATCGTTCTTGGACAGGATGAACCACGGAACGAGAATGCTCCCCGCCGTTGCACCGAGCGACACCCACACCACCGACCACGGCATGGTCACGTCGCGCTCGTCGAGGCGGCGGATCAGCACGACGACGGCCACGATGGCGAGGATCGCGAACGCCAGCCGCATGCGCGACCCGGGAGAACGGTCGATGAGGATGAGGTGAGCGATCCGGTCCCACCCGGGCACGTACAGGAACGCGAAGATGAGCACGGTCACGGCGACGGTCCCCGCGATCGTCCAATCGACCCGGCGCTTCGTGGTCCAGTCCCGATAGAGCAACCAAGCCAGCGGGACGAAGAGGAAGACCACGAACATCAGCGCCGTGGACGACTCCGATTCGTTCGGGCCGAGCGCACCGACGACACCGTTCTGGAGTGCCCCGTCGAAGGGCGCACCGAACAAGCTGATGGTGGCGTTCAACCCGGCCAGACCCGTGCTCTCGAAGCGCTGTCCCGGATAGACCGTCGAGAACAGTGCGGCGATCGTGTCCTTCCTCGTGAGCAGCCAGAGACCGACGACCGCACCGGCGGCCACGCCGGCAGCGATCAGGGGAATCAGCCGCCGAAGAACCTGCCGCCATCCTGTGCGGTGATTGAGCAGCTCATTGAGCACGCAGCCGATGAAGAACGCGATGAACACCAGGGCCGCCGGGATGATGAAGGGTGCGTAGATGCTCAACACCATCGCCACAGCGACATATCCCGTGAGAGCGGCCCAGCCCACCCTCACCCACCGTCGGTCGTCGCGGAACAGCCAGATCACCGCTGTCATGCCGATGAACGCCCATGCGACCGGGAGAAGCGTCGTGGGCAGGAACCACCACTGCAGGATCGGAGTGAAGAACAGCCCTCCGGTGAGCAGCGCGGCCGTCAGGGGGCGCCGCGGGAGGACGGTGACGATGAACCAGTAGCAACCGGCCGCGAGCAGCAGCGCGGGCAGCCACCACCGGACCGCCATCCCGTTGTCGAGCGGCAGGACGAGGAAGCCCAGTACGTGCGGCCGGAAGATCGAGGACCAGTCCCAGCTGGGCAGGTCGTTCTGCACCGTGGCGTCCATGCCGCCGGGGAGGGTCTCGTTGAGCGTCGGGAAACCCTGCTGGGACTGCGACACGATCCAGCTCGACTGCACGAGCCACTCATCGCTTCGGATCTGCCGCGGCTTACCGGCGATCAAGGCCGGATCGACACCCTCGCCGAAGGTGTTCCAGTGGATTCCGGTCGACGAGCCCGAGATGCCCGACGCCACGAGCACGATGAACGCGACCACGAGCACGGCCGGGAACCAGAAGAACGCCAGACGGTTGGGAAGCCCGTTGGCCAGCGGAACCACGAGACGCAGATAGCCTTCCCGAAGCCGAGCTGCCTGCGTGGAGACCGTTCTGGTCCACCGTTGTTCCGGCATCGAGCCGCCTCTCTCGCGATGGCGTCTCGTCCGACGCCGATCCATGCTAGCGGGCAGGAGCCGTCGCTTTCGCGCATTCGTGGTCTCGCGGCGTCGTGGCGGTCAGCGCGGCGAGCGCCAGGGCGAACAGCGCGAAAAGGATGGTCGTCAGGACGACGCCGGACGGCGGCGCCCACGCATCGGGGCCCAGCATCTGGGCCCATCCGGTGCTGTAGCCCACCGTCATCCGTCGCAGTGTCGTGAGGAAGGCCCAGATGGTGACGAACGCCCAGATGAGGGCGACCACCCAGGGCGCGATGGCGGCGAGCCTTCGATGGCTCCCGATCCACGCCTGGAACCGCTCGGAGCGCGCGATGCCGAAGGCCATGCACACGAGCAGCGCGAGCAGCAGGATGAGTGAGTAGCGGCCCTGCCAGATGAAGCCGCCGCGTGCGACGTAGACCGACTGCACGGCCGGAGGCGCAACGAGGAAGACGACGGCGGTGGCGCCGACGAAGACGAGCGCGCGGCCGCGCACGAACACGACGACGCCGAGAACAAGGAGGCCGAAGAGCAGGTAACAGAGGTAGTACGCCAGGGGGTTGAGTGGGGTGTCGAGCCAGCCGAGCACCCCGACCATCTGCCGCATCCGAAGGTAGAAGTTGCCGAACTCGCCGATGAATGCCGGGAGCGGCGAGAGGCCGACGCCCGGCACATCGGGCACTACTTCCGGCCCGGTGCTGGGCCCGGTGCCCAGCGAATTGCTCGACAGGGTCCACCAGGCGCTGTAGAGCGCAGAGGCCACGATCACTCCCGCACCCACCAGCACGGAGGGCCGTCGGAACAGCGCTACCACCTGGCGGCCGGTGAGCAGCAGGAGGGGCAGCACGAGCAACAGAGCCACCCAGAGCGGGGAGATGCCCCGGGCGTTCGAGACCAGGGCGGCGGCGACCACGGCGATGGCCAGCGCGGGCCCGAACCGTTTCGCCCCGGGGTCGGACGTGATGCTCACCATCGCGACGAACAACGCCAGGCCGCCGGAGAACTCGAGCGCGTTGGGATTCACCGTGCCCATCAGGTAGACGACGATGGGGGTCAGCCCGATGAGCACCCCGAGCGACGGGAGGCGCCTGGTCTGCCATGAGGCGATCAGCCAGAACGCGCTCGCCACGAAGAACGAGCACAGCACCGCACTCACGATGCGCATCGCGTAGATGCCGACGACGTCGGGTGCGATAAGCGACGGCCATCCCACGAGCGCGTAGTAGACCGGGTTGTAGAGACTCGCCGAGGAATGGCTCTCGACCAGGGCCGCCGGATCGCCCTGGAGCGGCGGAGCGCACGATGCGGGAACGTCGGCGAAGAAGGCGAAGCACCCCTGGCTGTACTCGTGGTCGAAAGCCGCCGGAACCTCGAGCACACCGCCCGCTGCGATCATCTCGGTCGGGAGCAGCTGCCCTCGCACCACCGAGGCGGCCTTCACCACGTGAGCCGGCTCGTCGGGTGAGCCGCCGATCGGCGTCGCCAGAGCCCACAACGAACTCAGCGCTGCGATGAGGAACCACGGCAGCAGCAGCGACCTGACGAGCGACGATCGTGCAACCGAACGGGGCAACCCTGACGGGGTGGAGCTATGGAACCGCTGGGTCATTGATTCCTTCGGGCGTCGCGCTTCGCGCCGGCGGTGGCGTCTGCGCTGTTTCGGGCGGAAGCGCTGCCTCGGGCGTGCGGGCCGTCGATCGCCTCGGCGAGCGATCTCTCCAGCTCCCGGATGCGCAGATCCTGCAGGGCGACCGACTCGGCGAGCGTGCGGGTCTCGCTCTCGAGCTCGGTCAGCTCGCCGGAGTGCTGGATGGACACGAGGAACAGCACCGCGATGCTGAGGAAGAAGACCAGGTTCGTCGGCACCGTGACGCCCACCAGGCCCGCGGCCCAGCCGAGCACGTCGGGGAAGACGCCCAGCACGAGCGCCACGATGCCCGCGAACAGCCACCACACGGCATGCCGTTCGCGCAGGTGGTGCCGGCGCAGCGACTCGATCACCACGCCCAGCACGATCAGCGCCGAGACGATGCCGAGGATGTAGCTCGCGACCGTCACGACGCCGCCACGATCGCGGGAGCCGGCTCGGTGAACGTGACCGGAGGGCGGATGAGGGCCACGAACAGCGCCATGCCGGCGCGGCCGAGGTAGACGGCGGCCTTGTACGGGTTGTGCGAGGGCACGCCGCCCGCGCGGGGCCGCATCGCCACCGGCACCTGGCCGACCGTGAGCTTCGCCCGCGAGGCGATCACGAGCGACTCCACGGTGTCGCCGAGGTACTCCGAGGGGTAGTGCTGGGCGAACAGCGCCACCGCCCGGGGCCCGCTGGCGCGGAAGCCCGAGGTGGTGTCGGTGAGCGTGGTCTTGGTGAGACCGCTCAGGATGCCCGAGAGAACCCGCATCGCCCACTGCCGGGGGCCTCGCACCGCGTAGTCGCCCACTCCGGCGAACCGGGCGCCGAGCACGAGGTCGTGGCTGCCGAGCTGCTCCACCAGGGTGGCGATGCCGGCCGGGTCGTGCTGGCCGTCGGAGTCGACCTGCACCACGTTGTCGAAGCCCTTGGCGAGGGCGTACTTGAAGCCGGCCCGCATGGCGCCGCCCACTCCCAGATTGATGGGCAGTTGCAGCACCGTGGCGCCGGCGGCTGCGGCCTCGCGCGCGGTGGAGTCCCGCGATCCGTCGTCGACCACCAGCACGGCGACGCCGGGCACCTTCTCGAAGACCTCGCGCACCACGGCGGCGACGGCCTCCTCCTCGTTGTACGCAGGCATGACGATCAGCGTGCGTTCGAGGGCGGTCGGCATGGCCCCCATCATAGCGCCGGGGCCTGCCCGAACCCGGGAGCGGGCGGGGGAGCGGCCGGGGGCCCTCAGCCCCTCAGGCGCGCCTCGACGGCGGCCGGGATGCGGCCCGTGCGGCCCGCCCAGCCGTCACGCAGGCCGGCCAGCGCCGCCCGCAACCGGCGACCGCGGCCGGGCACGAAGAGCGTCACCACGGCCAGGTGGCGGAGGTCTGCGAGCGTCTCGCGGCCGGCCCGGTAGCCCGCGTAGCGGTGGCGCCGGCGGTTCAGCAGCACCCGGTTGCGCAGCAGGTAGTAGTAGCGGAACGGGGCGCTGTGGGTGAGGCTGAGCGGCCGTCCGAGCACGGTGACCTCGTGGCCGCTGCCCAGGCTGTGCCCGAGCTCGGTTCCTCTGGCGTGCACCACCGCGAGGCCGGCTCCGGCGGCGCGCAGCGCGAAGTCGGTGTCGACGCCGTCGATGAACAGCTCCTCGGCGAAGCCGCCGATGCGGTCGAGCGTGTCGAAGGGCACCAGCAGGCCCGACTGGATGGGGGTGCGGCCCACGAGGATGCCGCGCTGGGAGCGCACCGTCAGGTCGGGCAGTCCTGCCACGCGTTCCGGGGCGGCGAGACCGGCGGGGATGCCGGCTCCGCGGGCGGCGTCGCGGGTGGACAGCAGGGCTCCGACGAGACCGTCCTCGACCGAGGAATCCTGATCGAAGGTGACCACGTGACGGGCGCCCTCGACGGCGCGGGCGGCGGCGATGCCGGTGTTGAGGGCCGCCGCGATGCCGCGGTTGGAGCCGTGCCGAACCACCGTGGCGCCCGCCTCCTCGGCGTCGGCCAGGGCCTGGCGCGTCTCGCCCGCGCCCGCCGGACTGCCGTCGTCGACCACGATCACCCGGCCCACCTGAGGGGTGAGGCTCCGCACCAGGTCGACCAGCCGGGGGCCGGGGGAGTAGGCGGTGATGACGGCCACGACGACCTCAGGCACTGGGCTCCGTTCCGCTCCCGGGGGTCCGCCGGACGCGACTACTATGCTTGCACGCTATGACCGACCAGGCCCGAGCCACCATCGGCCGGCGCTCGTTCGTGGGCGTCGGGGTGGCCTCGCTCATCTCGGCGGGCGTTGGTTTCGCGGTCATCCTGATCGTGCCGAACGTGCTCGACAAGGCGGCCACGGGAGTCTTCCTGGCGTTCTGGTCGTTCTTGTTCGCGTGGTTCGGCATCCTGGGCGGCCTGTCGTCGGAGACCACCCGCGCGGTGCACGCGAGCGACCGTATCGTGGCCGCCGAGAGCGAGCGCCGTGAGCCCCGGATGCTCGCCGTCGGCCTGGTGCTCGGCGTCGCGGTGGGCGTGCTGCTGTGGGCCACGAGCCTGTGGTGGGCCCCGATCGTGTTCCTCAGTCCCGACAACGCGTGGCTGGCGGCGCCGCTCAGCTGTTCGGTGGCACTGTTCTCCGGACACGCGACCATCGTGGGCATCCTCGGCGGACGGCTCGAATGGGGAACCTTCGCGCGCCTCGTCATCGGCGACTCGGTCCTGCGATTCGTGCTCGTCGGGGGCGCCGCCCTCGTGGCCGCCACGGTGGCCGGTTTCGCAGTCGCCGCCAGCATCGCCTCGGTGACCTGGTTGATCGGGTTGCTGTTCTCGCCCACCCTGCGCCGGGCGGCCCGTGCCCGCAGCGACGTGGGGCTCGGTGATTTCCTGAGGCGGGTGGGTCACGCCTGCCTCGCGTCGGGATCCAGCGCCGTGCTCGTGGTCGGGTTCCCTGTCATCCTCACGATCACCTCGACGCGGGCCGAGTACATCGCCGCCGCTCCTCTGCTGGTGGCGGTCACGTTCACCCGCGCGCCGCTCCTCATCCCGTTGAACGCCTACCAGGGCGTGGCGATCGCGCACTTCGTGAACAACCGCTCGGCGGGGCTGAAGACGTTGTTCCCGATCGCCCGGCTGATCGCCCTGATCGCGGTGGTGGGGGCCGTGCTCGGCTATCTTCTCGGCCCCTGGCTGATCCTGCTGGTGTACCCGCCCGACTACGTCGTGAGCGGCTGGGCGATCGGCGGGCTCGTGCTCGCGGCCGCCATGCTGGCGCTGCTCACGCTCACGGGCGCGCTCTGCCTCGCGTTGGAGAAGCACCGCTCGTTCTCGCTCGGATGGCTGGCGGCAACGGCGCTCGCCGTCGTCATCCTGCTGCTGCCCTTCGAGGGCGAGGCCGGTACGGAGCTGCGGACGGTTCTGGCCCTCGGGCTCGGGCCGCTCGCGGGGCTCGCCATCCACCTCGTCACCCTGCGCCGCGCAGGCCGGCAGGCCGGAGTCGAGGCATGACCGGCCGCGACATCCGGGCCAGCGTCTGCATGGCCACCTACAAGGGTTCGGCCTACGTCGCCGAGCAGATCGAGTCGATCGTGGCGCAACTGGGGCCCGACGACGAGCTGGTGATCGTCGACGACAGCTCGCCCGACGACACGGCCGCGGTGATCGTGCAGACCGTCGCCCGCCTGAACGAGTCGCGGGTGTTCCTCACCTCCACGAACGAGAACGTCGGCTACGTGCGGGCCTTCGAGACCGCGATCCGCCGGGCCCGCGGGCGGTTCGTCTTCCTCTCCGACCAGGACGACGTGTGGACCCCGGGCCGCCACGAGGCGATGATCGCCGGGCTCGACGACGCGCTCGTGGTGGCCGGGAACCACTCCATCCTCGGCCAGGCCGGCAAGCGCCTCTGGTACCCGCCCCTGCGCGCGAGCACCTCCACGCGGCACCTCGCGAACCTGTTCGCGATCATGGTGGGCTACCGACCGTACTTCGGCTGCGCGATGGGGTTCCGCCGCGAGGTCGTCGCCGGCGGCGTGCTGCCGATCCCGGCATTCATCACCGAGTCGCACGACGTGTGGATCGCCATCACGGGCAACGTGCGGGGGAGCATCCGGCACCTGGAGCAGGACGTGGTGGAACGCCGCCTGCACGACTCGAACCAGACCCCGCTCGGCATCCGGGGCCTCGGCACCATCCTGCGCGCCCGGCGCATGCTCGCCCGCGCGGTTCTCGAGGCCTGGCGCCGCTCGCGCGCCTAGCGCAGGAGGTGGCGCAGCAGGGCGCGCCGCCCCGCGGGGTCGTGCGCGCGGAGGGCCGCCGGCAGCTCGCTCACCGCGTTGAGGCGCGAGGTGGCGTGCAGCCGGGCCGCCCGCGCCGCCCTCGGCCAGCCGTGCCGCCGCGCGCGTTCCGCCGCCTCGGCGAACAGGGCCCGCTCCTCGGCGAACTTCGCGCCGTCGGGCCCGGTCACGGCCGAGACGCTCGCGGCGTGCCGGCGGTAGGAGAAGCACACCTCGTCGTCCAGCAGCAGCGAACCGTCGTCGAACACGATGTCCAGCAGCAGCTGCAGGTCCTGCACCACCTCGTAGCCCGGGCGGAACCCGAACCGTCGCAGGTCGTCGGCCCGCCACACCAGCGACGGGAAGTAGGCCCAGTTGCCGGTGAGCAGGCTGGTGGCGAGACGCTCGCCGGTCAGCAGCTCCGGCTTCGCCCCGCGGGGCCGGATGACGCCCTTCACCCGGTCGGCCAGCGGGCGGTGCGGCGCGCCGTCGGCGTCGATCACCTCCACCCCGGGCTGCACGATGGAGGCCTCGGGGTGCGCGGCCACGAGGGCGGCCACCCGGGCGACGTAGCCCGGGTGCATCCGGTCGTCGCAGCCCATCAGCACGGCGCGGTCGTTCTCGATCAGGCCGACGCACTCGCGGAAGTTGCCGCCCACCCCGAGGTTCACCGCGTTGCGGCGGTAGTGCACCCGCGGGTCGTCGATGGCGGCGGCCCAGCGGCCCGGTTCGGGATCGGGGTAGACGTCGTCGACGATCACGAGGCGCCAGTCGGGGTCGGTCTGGGCGAGCACGCTGCCCACCGCCTCGCGGAAGTGGTCGAAGCGGCCCCAGAACGGCATCATGATGTCGAGCGTCACGGCGAGGTCGTCTCCTCTCGAGGGGCGGGCACCGGTTCGTCGGCCCGCCGGAGGTTGCGGCGCCAGCTCAGGTCGCGCGCGGCTTTCACCGAGCAGATCACCAGCAGCAGCCAGCCGTACTCCACCAGCACGGCGCTCTCGGCGGTGCT
The DNA here is from genome assembly GCF_041927335.1 of Herbiconiux liangxiaofengii. NCBI lineage: Bacteria > Bacillati > Actinomycetota > Actinomycetes > Micrococcales > Microbacteriaceae > Herbiconiux > Herbiconiux liangxiaofengii. The sequence continues at coordinate 81,409 of NZ_JBHFHD010000016.1, forward strand.
GGTGACCACGAGCACCACCATCACCAGCGCGATCCAGACGTACACGATGCTCCTGCGCGCCGCCGCCAGCACCCAGGCCCTCCCGAAGGTGAGGGCGACGAGCACCACGAACGCGGCCAGCCCGATCAGCCCGGTCTGGAAGTACACGTCGAAGTAGGCGTTCAGGGCGGAGGTGTGGGCACGGTTGCCGATCACGTCGAGCGCGAAGAACGGCGACACGTTCGAGCGCCAGAACCCGGTCCAGCCCCAGCCCTCGAGGGGGTTGAGGTCGATCAGCCGCCAGAGCTCCCGCCAGATCTCGAGGCGGTAGGTGAACTCGCGCCGGGTGGAGAGGATCTCCAGGATGCGACCGCGCACGAGGAAGCCCACCACGAGCGACAGCAGGCCGAGCGCCAGCAGCACGTAGTGCCAGCCCCGCCGCGTCTCGGGCGCCGCGCGGCGCAGCGCCGCGAGCACCAGCACCGCCACCGCCGTCACCACGGCCACGCCCACCGTGACGGGCGAACCCGAGAACACGATGGCGAGCACGGCGACCGCCACGCCGAAGTACCCGGTGCCGCGCCCCACCGACCGGGTGGCGAGCTCGATCACGAAGGTCACCAGCGCGATCAGTGCCACGAAGCCGAGCATGTTGCGGGTGCCGAGCACACCCTGGATCGGCCCGCCGGCCGCGAGCGAGCCGGTCACCCCGAGAAACCGGATGGGCAGGTCGAGCAGGATGCCCGCCAGCACCTCGATCGCGAGCGACAGCGTCAGCACGAGGCGGAGCACGTCGCCGAGCGCCCGCACGATCTGGATCAGGTCGCGCACCACGGCCACGTAGATGCCCAGGAAGGCATACGCCAGCAGGTACAGCAGCCCAGACACCGTCGACGGCAGATACTTGCTCCACAAGAGCGTCAGCACGCACCAGGCCAGGAAGACCAGCAGCGACACCGGCAGCAGGCCGTGCCAGTCGAGTTGCCGCCATCGCCCGGCGAACGACAGTGCGGCGAACACCACGAGGGTGGCCACGACGGCGACGAGCCCGGGCCAACCCACGGTCGACCTCAGCGCGTGCGAGAGGAACGCGGTGCCGAGGATGGCGACGGTGAGGGCCTTGGCGAACCGCGTCTGGCCGAAGAAGGTGAGCGTCACCGCCACCGGGTGATGCGGATGCCGGGCCTCGGCGGTCATCGCCGCCCGGATCCGGCGGCGGGTACCCGCTCCAGCCGGGGCGGATCGGCGCCGAGGTCCTGGGCCACGGCTCCGAGGTCGAGCTTGGTCTTCACGCCGATCACGATGAGCAGCAGCCAGCCGCCCTCCACCAGCAGCCGGCTCTCCACGACGCTCTGCGCGAGCAGGGCCGTGAGCAGCAGCGCCGGCACCAGGGTGATCGCCACGCGGGGCAGCGGCCGGCCGCGTTCGTCGAGCGGATGGTCGACGGCGAACCACCAGCTGCGGTAGGCGGTCGCCAGCACGAAGGCGGCGAAGACCACGAGCCCCACGATGCCCACCTGCAGCCAGACATCCAGCCACGCGTCATGGGCCTGCAGGTACGTGACGCCCTTGCGCACGGCGAGGTCGTCGAAGGGCTCCACCCAGGGCACCCAGTAGCTCACCCAGCCCCAGCCGAACACGGGCCGTTGGGCGGCGAGCGTCGACACCGCGCTCCAGATGTCGAGCCGACCGGTGAGGTCGTCCGACTTGCCGAAGAGCGACAGGATGGCCGACCAGAACGTGTTCACCAGCACAGCGGCCAGTGCGGTCACGCCCACCACGCCCACGAGCAGCCACACCCGGCGGCCGGGGCCGACCCGGCGGGCGAGCAGCAGCACGCCGAGCATCGCGGCGGTGATCAGCAGGGCGCCGATGGCCGTGGCCGAGCGGGTGAGGCCGAGCACGAGCACGGCGATCACCAGCCAGGCGATGGCCGGCCGGGGCCGCCGCAGTTTCTGCGCCAGCTGCATGCCCACGAGCACGAGGGCCAGAACCGCCACGAAGGCGAGCAGGTTGCGGTTGCCCACGATGCCCTGGATGGGGCCGCCGTGGAAGAGGTCGGCCTGCGACCAGTAGAACGCGTCGGGCACTTTCTGCCCGGAGTAGTCGGTGAAGAAGGGCAGCACCGGGTGCCGCACGAACACCGCCACGATCAGCTCGAACACCAGGGAGAGGCCGAGGATCCAGTTCAGTGCCGTCGCCGCAGCGGCCACGAGCTGGGGCCAGCTGAGCGCCGCCACCAGGAACAGGGCGCCGAGGGTGGTCGCCACCTGAGCGAGGAGACCCAGCACCGTGGCGCCGGGGTAGAACGACCAGGCGAGCGACGCGACGAGCAGGATGCCGAACAGCAGCAGCGTGCGCGGCATCCGGCGCGGGGCCAGCCGTCGCCACAGCCCACGCCGGGTCAGCACCACCGCGGCCGCCGTGGTCAGCACGAGGGCCACCGCGAGGTAGCCCCACCAGCTGATCAGATCGCGCCAGAACTCGCCCGCGAACGCCGTGAAGACGATGAGCACGGCGAGCGACCGCGTGACGGCGTCGGTCGGATATCGCATGGGCAGAAGCCTACTTTCTCGCCCGCCCGGCCGCGTGCCGGTCGGGCGCCCACCGGCCCGACGCTGCCCGCGCCGTCACACGAACGCGGCGAAGCCCGTGAGGCTGCGCCCCACGATGAGCGTGTTCATCTCGCGGGTGCCCTCGTAGGAGTAGAGCGCCTCGGCGTCGGCGAAGTGGCGGGCGACGTCGTACTCCAGCACGATGCCGTTGCCGCCGAGCGCTTCGCGGCACCAGGCGACGGTCTCGCGCATCCGGGCTGTGGTGTACGCCTTCGCCAGGGCCGAGTGCTCGTCGCGCTGCGTGCCGTCGTCGAGCATCTGCGACACCCGCACCACCATCCCGAGGCTCGCCGTGATGTTGCCGATGCTCTTCACGAGCAGATCCTGGATGAGCTGGTGACTCGCGATGGGCTTGCCGAACTGCACGCGCTCCTTCGTGTAGCGAAGCGCCGCCTCGTAGGCGCCGACCGAGTTGCCGACGGCCGCCCAGGCCACCTCGGCGCGGGTGAGTCGCAGCACCTTCGCCGTGTCGCGGAACGAGTTGGCGTTCTGCAGCCGCAGGCTCTCGGGAATCCGCACGTCGTCGAGCGTGATGTCGGCGTTCTGCACGATGCGCAGGCTCTGCTTGCCCTCAATCTTGGTGGCCGTGTAACCGGGGGTGTCGGTGGGCACGATGAAGCCCTTGACCTGGCCGTCGGCCGCATCCTTCGCCCAGATGACGGTGATGTCGCTGAATGTCGCGTTGCCGATCCAGCGCTTGGAGCCGTTCAGCACCCAGTCGTCGCCGTCGCGGGTGGCCACCGTGCGCAGGCCCTGCGCCGAGTCGGAGCCGGAGGTGGGCTCGGTGAGGCCGAAGGCTCCCACCACCTCGCCCGAGGCCATCCTGGGCAGCCACTCGGCGCGCTGCTCGGGCGAGCCGGTGACGCTGATCGATCCCATGGCCAGGCCGTTCTGCACACCCACCAGGGTGGCGACGCTCGCGTCGACGCGAGCGAGCTCGAGCGCCACGAAGCCGCGGAACACGGCCGAGTTCTCGAACGGCTTCGTCTCGTCCCACGCGTAGCTGTACACGCCGTGGGCGGCGAGCCCCTTCACGATCTCGTGCGGGAAGGTCGCGGCCTCCCAGTGCCCGTTCACGATCGGCTTCACCTCTGACTCGAGGTACCCGCGCAGGGCGCCGAGCGCCTCCTGCTCCTCGGGGCTGAGAAGGTTCGCGTAGGCGTAGAGGTCGCTGGCGAGTGGCTCGAAGGTCATCTGTGCTCCGTTGCGTGCGTGATGGTGGTTCCTGCGCCGGGCCACGCTCCGTCTCGCGCTCCCGCGCGGCGGGCGTCACTCCGACGGGCCGAGCCTATTCGGGCGTGCTCGGGCCGTGGCGGGCGCTTGGTAGTTTTGTCTAAAGGGCCCGTTGGCCGCCGACCGCGGCTTGTAGGTCGTGTGATAACGACCGTGATGTGGAGCAGCAACGATGTTCGTACCGATCACCAACACCCCCCGCGACTACGCCTGGGGGTCGGTCACGGCCATCCCCGAGCTGCTGGGCACCGAGGAGACGGGCGAGCCGCAGGCGGAGCTCTGGCTCGGCGCCCACCCCGGCAGCCCGGCGCGCATCCTGGACACCTCGCTCACCGACGGGCACGACGATCTCGAGGCGTGGATCGCGAGCGACCCCACCCGCATCGTGGGGCGACGCGGGCCGCTTCCGTACCTGCTGAAGATCCTGGCCGCCGCGCATCCGCTCTCGTTGCAGGCGCACCCCACTCTGGAGCGCGCCCGCGAGGGCTTCGCCCGCGAGAACGAGGCCGGGGTGCCGCTGGACTCGCCGAGCCGCAACTACAAAGACCCGCTGCACAAACCCGAGCTCGTGGTGGCGCTGAGCGAGAGGTACGACGCGCTCTGCGGGTTCCGGCCGCTCGTCGAGGTGCGTCAGATCATCGACCTGCTCGTGATGATCGACGGCTCGCAGGCCGCTCCGCGCTGGGAGCTCTACGGCCCGATCGTGCACCTGCTGGAGGACTCGGTGACGGTGGGGGAGTCGGATGCCGACATCCTGCGCTCGGTGGTGGAGTACCTGCTCGGGGGCGGTGAGGAGGTGCCCGTGCTGGTGGGCCATCTCGTGCGCACGGCCGAGAAGGCACTGCACCCGGCGCACGCGCACCTCACCGACCCGTACACGCCGTCGCTGGAGACGGTCGTGCGCCTCAACGAGGAGTACCCGGGCGACCCCGGCATCGTGATCTCGCTGCTGCTGAACCGGGTGACGCTCGCCAAGGGGCAGGCGCTGTACCTGCCGGCCGGCAACATCCACGCCTACCTCTCCGGTCTCGGCGTGGAGCTCATGGCGGCCAGCGACAACGTGCTCCGGGGTGGGCTGACGCCCAAGCACGTCGACGTGCCGGAGCTTCTCGAGGTGCTCGACTTCGACCCGTTGCCGGTGCCGTATCTGGTGCCGACGCATCCGGTGCCGGGATTGTCGGTGTTCACCCCGTCGGTGCCCGACTTCGTGCTCGCGCAGATCGACGTCGGGATCGACCGGCCCTCGGCCGCGCCGTCGGTGGGGTTCAGCCCGCTGGGGGCCGCGATCGGCATCTGCACAGCGGGGTCGGTGACGGTGTCGGGGTCGGCTGCAGGCTCGGGTTCCGGGGTCGGATCGCATCGGCTCTCGCGCGGCGACGCGGTGTTCATCACGCCCGACGAGGGGGCGCTGCAATTCACGGGCACGGGCACGGTGTTCCTCGCGGCGCCGGGCGCGCCGGCCGCCGAGCTGCCCTGAGCGGCTCGCCGTCCGAGCTGCGCGTCAGGCGCTGGCGCGCACCGAAAATGCCCGCCGGTACGCCGCCGGAGTGGTGTCGAGCGTCTTGGCGAAGTGGTGCCGCATCACAGCGGCCGTGCCGAACCCGCTGTCGGCCGCCACCACGTCGAGGCCGTTGTTGCTCTCCTCGAGCAGCTGCTGAGCGCGCAGCAGCCGCTGCCGGTTGAGCCAGGCTCCCGGGGTGGTGCCGGTGTCGGCCTTGAACCGGCGAGCGAAGGTGCGCGGTGACATCAAGGCCCGCTTGGCCAGCTCGTCGACCGTGAGCTCCTGGTCGAGGTTCGCCAGCATCCAGGCGGTCACCTCGCCGAACGAGTCGCTGCTGCACTCGGGGATGGGCGTGGCGATGTACTGCGACTGCCCGCCCGAGCGCTGCGGCGGCACCACCATGCGGCGCGCCACCACGTTCGCAGCCGAGGCGCCCAGTTCCTTGCGGATGAGGTGCAGGCACGCGTCGATCCCGGATGCGGTGCCCGCGCCGGTGATGATCCTCCCGTCCTCCACGAACAGCACGTCGGGGTCGACCGCCACGTCGGGGAACTCCCGCGCCAGGCGTTCGGCGTGCATCCAGTGCGTGGTGGCGGTGCGGCCCGAGAGCAGGCCCGCCTTGGCCAGGGTGAACGCGCCGCTGCAGATGCTCAGGATCCAGGCGCCGCGATCGGCCGCCTCGCGGAGCACCCGCACCACCTCGGGATGCACGTCGGCGTCGATCTCGTGGGCGGGCACGGCGATCAGATCGGCCTCGGCGGCGGCCTCGAGACCGTTCTCGATGATCATGTCGTAGCCGAGGCTCGTGCGCACGGGACCGGGCTCGGCCGCCACGATGGTGAACTCGAAGGCCGGGCCGCCGTGGTTCGTGCGGTCGATGCCGAAGACCTCGCAGACGGTGCCGAACTCGAACGGGGCGACGCCCGGGATGGCGATGAGGGCGACCTTCTTCAGCATGGTGGCAGGTTATCGACGAATCGCGAGAAATGTCTAGTTCTGCCGGTGATCCGGCACGACACGCCCGGTGTCGCAACACTCGATGCCTGGTTGAGGGTTTACCATCTGCGACTTGACGGGAGCGAACTACACGGGTGTAATTAGTCGACGGGGTTTTCGGCAGGTCGCAACGAGTTCAGAGGGTGGAGCGTGATATGGCCGTATCAGATTATCGCCCCGGCGTTCCCGACGACTGGTTCGTCGATCCGGTTCAGCTGGGTGTCCCGGGAGTGCGCAAGCCCCGGGTCGAAGAAACAGAAGAGAACCAGCTCGCCTGGCAGGCGGATTCGCTCTGCGCACAGACCGATCCTGAGGCGTTCTTCCCCGAGAAGGGCGGCTCCACCCGCGATGCCAAGCGCATCTGCACCTCGTGCGAGGTCAAGGCCCAGTGCCTCGACTACGCGCTGGCGAACGATGAGCGCTTCGGCATCTGGGGCGGCCTGAGTGAGCGCGAACGGCGAAAGCTGCGCAAGCGCGCGGTGTGAGGCTGCACGGCCTCGTGCTGTGAGGTGAGGGGAGCGCAGGTCGCTCCCCTTTTTTCGCGTCTCACACGCGATTCATAAGAAAACGGCACGCCGACAGGGGCGGCCGGGTTCATCCGGGCCGCCGCTTAGAGTCGTCCCGATGCAAGCCCGAGTCACTGCCGTCCTCGTCTCCTCCAACGGAGCCGAACACCTTCCGCGAACCCTCGCTGCGATCGCGGCCCAGACCCGTGCACCCGATGCGCTGGTGGTGGTGGACTGCGCCTCGACCGACGCGACGTCGGCGCTGCTCGCGGCCGCGCATCCCACCCGCTTCATCCAGGCCTCCAGTCGGCTCAGCTTCGGCACCGCGGTGGCCCACGCCCTCGGCGTCGCTCCGCCCCCGAACGACGAGAACGAATGGCTGTGGCTGCTCGCCCACGACACCGCCCCCGAGCCGGATGCGCTGGCCGCCCTGCTCGCCGCCGTCGAGGTGAACCCCTCCGTCGCCGCCGCCGGGCCCAAGCAGATGGAGTGGGACGACCCCGACTACATCAGCGAGTTCGGCGAGACCGTCACCAGTACGGGCGCCAGCGTTCCGCTCGTGGAGACCGAGCTCGATCAGGCTCAGCACGACCGGATGAGCGACGTTCTCGCGATGGGGGCCGCCGGTCTGCTCGTGCGCCACACCGTCTGGAACGAGGTGGGCGGCTTCGACCCCGCTCTGCCGACGGCCGACAACGGACTCGACTTCGGCATCCGGATCAGGCTGGCCGGTCACCGCGTGATGGCCGTCCCCGCCTCCCGGGTGGCCACCGACGGCGACGGGCTCGCCGGGCCGGGTCGCTCGATCAAGGGCTCGGCGCGCCGACGCCGGCAGACCGCCCGCCGCGCGGCGCAGCTGCACCGCCGGCTCGTCTACGCGCCCTCCTTCGCCGTGGTGTTCCACTGGCTCTCGCTTGTGCCGCTGGCGGTGGCGCGCTCGCTCTTCCAGCTCGTGCGCAAGCAGCCGGGGGCCATCGGCGGCGAGTTCGCGGCCGCGTTCAAGACGGCTTTCGGCTCGCACATCGGCGCGGCCCGCCGACGGCTGAAGGCCTCGCGCCGGGTCGGCTGGCGGGCCATCGCACCGCTCAGGATGCCAGGCGACGAGATCCGCCGCCGCCGGTCGCTGCAGCGCGAGATCGCGCTCACCTACCTGCGGGGCGAACGCGACCGCATCCAGTTCATCTCCAGCGGCGGGGTCGCGACGGTGCTCGTGGTGGCGCTGATCGGGTTCGTGGTGTTCCTCCCCGTGTTCGGGGCGGCCGCCATCACCGGCGGGGGCGCGCTGCCGCTCGGCACCACCGTGGGCGGACTCTGGTCGGAGATCGGCACCGGATTCCGCGATCTCGGTCTCGGTTTCGTGGGCGCGGCCGATCCGTTCGCCGCCGTGCTGGCCGTTCTCGGCAGCATCACGTTCTGGTCGCCGTCGTTCGCCATCGTCTGCCTCTACCTGGTGGCGTTGCCGCTGGCGGCACTGGCCGCCTGGTTCTGCGCGGCGCGACTGACCGACCGGCCCGTTCTCCGCACCGCGGCGGCCGTGCTCTGGGTTCTCGCGCCGTCGTTCCTCGGCGCGCTCGACGCCGGGCAGATCGGTGCCGTGCTCGCGCACCTGCTGCTGCCGTGGCTCGTGCTCGCGGGGCTCGCCGCGCCCAAGTCGTGGTCGGCCTCGGCCATCGCGTCCATCCTCTTCGCCGCCGTGCTGGCGGTGGCTCCGTCGCTCTGGCCCGCGCTGATCGTGATCTGGCTGATCGCCACCGTCGCCAGCCGTCGCGACGTCGCCCGGCTGCTCGGCATCCCCCTGCCGGCCCTGGCGCTGTTCGCACCGCTCATCTGGAACCAGTTCCAGCGCGGAACGCCGCTGGCGCTGCTCGCCGACCCCGGCCTTCCCGTGTGGCGGCCCACTGTTCCGGTGGTCGACCTGCTGATCGGGCTGCCGCGCACCGGCCTCGGCGGCTGGGAGAGCATCGCGGGCGGGGTGGGCATCGACACCTCCCTGGTGCTGCTGGTCCTCGGCATCCTCGTCGTTCCGCTGGCGCTGGTCGCACTGGCCGCACTCTTCCTGCCGGGTTCGTACCGCGCCGTCGTCGCGGTGATCATCGCGATCCTCGGATTCGCCACGGCCGTCGGCTCGCAGCAGCTGGCACTGGCGACCACCGGCTCGCAGTCGGTCACCATCTGGCCGGGCTCGGGCCTGAGCCTCTACTGGCTCGGACTCGTGGGCGCCGCCGTTCTCGGACTCTCCGCCCTGCCGCGGCTCGCCGCGCTGCCGGCCGTGGTGGCCACGGCCGCCGTGGCCGTGATCGTGCTTCCGTCGGCCCTCGGGGTGCTGCTCGGTACGGCCGAGGTCGCCGGAGGCGACGGGCGACGACTGCCGGCCTACGTCACGGCCGAGGCGTCGAACAATCCCCGGGTGGGCACACTCGTCCTCGCACCGCAGGGCGACGGCGGGCTCGGCGCATCCGTCGTCCACGGCCCGGGGGAGACGCTGGATCAGCAGTCGACGCTGGCGGCCACCGAGGCGCTCGGCGGCTCCGTCGACGGCTCCACGGAGGCCGAGACCGAGGCCGCGACCGACCTGGCCGACGTCGTGGGCAATGCGGCCTCGATCAGCGGCGCCGACGTGTCGAGCCGCCTCACCGAGCTGGGCGTCGAGTTCGTCCTGCTCGCTCCGGCGACCGCCGACGAGCAGGGCGCCGCCGCGGGCGACATCACCTCGCGCACCACGAACGCCTTGAACAGCAACGCGCAGTTCACCTTCATCGGCAACACCTTCGCCGGCTCGCTCTGGCAGGTGGCGGGCGATGACGTCATCGCGACGCTTCCGGCGCCGAACCCCGGCAACACCGGCACCCCGATGGGCGTGCTCGTGCTGATCGTGCAGGCGTTCGTGTTCGGCGTGGCACTCCTCCTGGCCCTCCCTGCCGGCCGCCTGCAGGTGCAGGGCAACCGGGCCGTCAGCACCACGGCGCACGTGGGAGCGGTCGACTCCGTCGAGGAGGAGATCGCCGAGGACAAGCACTCGGAGTACGACGACCGGCTCGCCGTGGGCGAGGAGCCCGAGGCGCTCGAGGTCGACGAGACCCCTGCACGGCCGGGTGGCGCGGCTCCATCGCGCGCCGCCGAGTCAGCGCGGGCGGGATCCGGAGGCTCCCCGTCGGGCGCCGCCGGCCAGGCTTCCGCCGCCGGTCTCGCCGCCGCTGCCGGAGCGGCGGGTGTCGTGGGCGGACGCCCGCAGGACACCCACCCCGACAGCGCCGCCACCGACGTCACCACCCCCGCGGGAACGTACGCGGCCCGCTACGTCGAGGCTCGTCCCGAGGCTCCGGATGCACGGTCCGCCGACTCGGCGGCCCGTGGCGGCGAGTCCGCCGCGGCCTCGTCCGCCACCGCTGCAGCCGCCTCCGCCACCCCCACGGCTGCGCCTGACGCCACCGCCCCCGGCCAGGCTCCGTCAGACCGTGGAGTGGACGCTCCGTGGTGGGCCGGCACCGGCCGCCCCACCGTGCCGAACGCTCCCGAGGGTGCGGGCACCCCGGAAGCCGACCCCGGATCGTACGCGACGGCCGAGTTCGCGGCCCACCGCCCCGCGCCCGCCGTCGAGCCGCCTGCGCCCGCCGGCCAGCTGACGTCGGACGAGCAGCTCGCCGCGGCCCATGCCGATACGGCGCCCACGCCGGTGATCCCCGCTCCCGTGACGCCCGCCGCGCCGGTGACGTCCGACCCCGCTCCCGAAGCGGCCCAGTCGGACCCCGAGTCTGTGCCGGAACCCGAACCCGAAGCGCCGCAGCCTCCGGTGGAGCCCACAGCCGACCAATCGCAGTCGTCGTCAGCCCCTGAGCACCAGCCCGGGGCCGAGTTCCCGTCGCCGATGTCGGCCAGCGATCATGCCGCAGCGCCGGTCGCGGAACCGACCCCGGCGGCACCGGCCCCGGCTCCGGCAGCACCGACCCCCGCGGAGTACTTCGCTGCTCCCACCGATGCCCCTCCGGCCCCTGAACCGGTCACCCCCGAGGCGGCCACCCCTGAACCGGTCACCCCCGAGCCGGCATCCGACCCGAGCGGCCCGGCCGAGCGCCCCGTGTCGCGGTTCGCGCCCGGATACGTCGCTCCGGCCGGCGCGCCCCTGCCGGGTCACGACGCAGCGCTGGCCGACTACGACCCCAACGACGAGACGGTGCTGAGCATCCGAGACGCCGCCGACCACGACGAGGCCGCAGATCGTCCCGATCCCGACCCCGACCGCCCGACCCATCACTCCGAGGAGGACCCGACCGATGGCCGATGACTCCCGCCCCGACCGCACCACCCCCGACCGCACCACCCCCGACGGCACCACCCCCGACGGCACCACCACCTCCGCCGCCGCACCCGTCGATCCCGAGCCCGCCGGCCGGCTCGACCCCGACGCCGCACCGGCTCGTGACGCCGCCACCACCGACCGTCGCGCCGAGACCGGCGATCCCGCCGCCACCGATGCCCGTGAGCCGAACGAGCCCGAACTGCCGGCCGCGTCCGCCGAGCCCCCGGCATCCGACGCAGCCCCCGAGTCCGCCGAGCCCCCGGCATCCGACGCTGCCGACGCCCCCGCGACCTCCGCCGAGCCCGCCACCTCCGCCGAGCCCGCCACCTCCGCCGCGCCCCGCCCCAAGCGCCTCGGTGTCGGCGCCCGCCGCACGCGCCGCCCCGCCCGCACCCCCGCCGCCCCCCGCTCCGGCGGCCGCCGCGCCGTCGCCACCGGAGCCCGCATCGCCACCGGTGTCGTGGTGGCCGCCCTCGCCGCCAGTGCCGTGGGAGCCGCCTTCGTGCTGCCGCTTCCCTCGGTGACGGCGGCTCCCGCATCCGTCACCGTCGAGCCCGCCCCCGCCGAGCAGGTGCGCTCGTGCGCCGGACCGCTGGCCAGGCTCTCCGACGCCACCGGACAAGACGCCACCGCCATCTCGGGTGTCGGCTCGCCCCAGGTGGCGTCGGCCGTCTCGAACCCCGACGTCGCACTCGTCGTGAACCCCCTGCAGTCGCCCGACGACCGCACCTTCACCGAGTCCACCGCACCCCAGCGCGTCGCCCTCCCCGCCGACGCGGCCTCGGGCGACGTGCTCTTCGCCGCCGCGCAGTCGCAGTCCGTCTCCGACGGCGACCTCGTGGGCTTCGCCGCCGCCGCGTGCGGCGAGGCCACCAGCGACAGCTGGCTCGTGGCGGGCGCCACCACGGTGGGCCGCACCAGCTTCGTGGTGCTGGGCAACCCCGGCGACGTCGCCGCGGTGGTCGACCTGGCCGTCTACGGCGATCAGGGCGCCATCGACGCCCCCGGCGCCAACGACATCGACGTGCCCGCACGATCCACGCGCATTCTGTCGCTGGCCGGTCTCGCCCCTGAGCTCGCCGCTCCCGTGGTGCATGTCACGGCCGAGGTGGGGGCCGTCACGGCCGCCCTGCAGCAGAGCGTGGTGCGCGGGCTCGCCCCCGGCGGCGTCGAACTCGCCGGCTCCACCGCCGGCCCGGCCACCGAGCAGGTCATCGCCGGCATCCAGGTCTCCGGCACGTCGTCCATCGCCGAACAGCTCGGCACGCCCGACACCTCCGACCTGCAGAGCGTGCTCCGGATGCTCGTGCCCGGCGCCGACCCGGCGTCGGTCACGATCCGCGTGGCCGAGGAGCGCACGGGCGGCACCTCCACCGAGTACCAGGTGGGCCTCACCCCCGGCGTCGCGACCGAGTTCCCCCTGCAGGACATCCCCGACGGCACCTACTCGGTGACCATCTCGAGCGATCAGCCCGTGGTGGCCGGTGCCCGCACCACGAGCATCGTGAACGGAGCCACCGACTTCGCCTGGTACCAGCCGGTCGAGACGCTCGACTCGCCCTTCTTCGTGGCCGTTCCCGCCGGGCCCGGCGCGCGCCTGCACCTCGTGAACCAGAGCGACGCCGATGCCGAGGTGGTGCTCACCGCAGCGGATGGCACGGCGAACACGGTGACGTTCGTGCCCGGTGCGCGCTCGGTGGCCGTCAACCCCGGTTCGTACACGGTCACCTCGTCGTCGCCGGTGGGAGCCGTCGTCACCTACGCCGGAGCCGGGGCGCTCTCGTCGTTCGCTGTGGCACGGCCCGGAGCCGAGGCGTCGCCGATCACCGTCTACCCCTGAGGCGCTGCGCGTCTCCTCGCGGGCCCGTGGGGCAGGTGGCCGCTCAGAGGTGGCGGAAGCGCTCCGGCGCGAGGTCCCAGGGGTCTTTGCCCAGCAGCTCGGCCACGGCCCGGAACACGCACGACTCGATCGCGAGCCGCCGGTGCACCTCGTCGTCCTCGTGCAGCCGCGACATCCGCTCGATCGGCAGGCGGAACATGATCACCCGGTTCGGCGCCACCGCCCAGCGGTCGACGTGGTCGGGAGACCCGAAGCGCCCGAACGGCATGGTCGCCACCTCGAACCGCACGTCGGCGAGCTCGTTCGGCCAGACGCTGCGCAGGTACTCGGCGGTGGAGGCGACGGTCTGGTCGAACAGGTCGATGCGCGACCGCAGGAACGGCAGATGCGGACCGGCCACCGACGACCGCAGGTCGCGGCCGTGCCGGCTGCGGGTGCGGGCCCGGATGGCCGCCGAACGCGGGGCCTTGCGGGAACGTGCCATGCCCTCAGTCTAGAGTCGCGCCGCCCGCGCCGCGCGGCGCACGAGTCGTGCGACACGGCACCCGGCTGCGGCCCGCCCCGGATGCCCGCGGCTACTGTTGAACCGATGACGAACCGGGAATGCTCGCGACCCTCGTGCCGCGGTGAGGCCACCACCACGCTCACCTACGACTACGCCGATTCGCTCATCGTCGTGGGCCCGCTCAGCCCGGTGGCCGAGCCGCACAGCTACGACCTCTGCGCCCGCCACATCGAGCGCTTCTCGGCGCCCCAGGGCTGGCAGGTCATGCGGCACGTCTACATCGAGCACTAGCCGCTGAACCCGGGGGTCGGCAGAACGTCAGTCCGACGGGTCTCCGGATGCCGCTTCCGACCGCATGGCGCTGAGCCGACGTTCGCGCGCGCAGAGGAACAGCGGGAACGCGAAGGCCAACGCCACCAGTGGCACGAGCACGATGTATGCGGCGACGCCGCGCATCCGGAGTCGCCTCGCCTCGGCGACCATGAACACGATCGCCGCCACGGCGACCACCAGCAGGTCGACGCCGAGCGAGTTCACCGAGGGTCCGCTACCGAACCACTCGCCGAGGAAGTCGCGCCGTTCGACGATGGCGACGATGTTGAAGGTCCAGGTGCCCACGAGTCCGGCCGCCGCCAGCACGAGGTAGACCACGGCGGCGGGGGTCCAGCTGCCCGACCGTTCCCGCGCCGGTCCGGTGCTCATGACCGGGCCTCGGCCGGAACGGCTTCCGGCGCGAGCGCGGGTGGGCGCGCAGAGCGCCGCCCGGCGAGCACGAGCACTCCTACCCACGCCACCACCGTGCCGAGGGCCACGATCCAGCCGGCTGCAGCGAACCCTGCGTCGGGCCGCACGATCGACTGCCCGGCCAGCGCCTGCGCCGTGAGCACCGCGAGGGTCGCGGCGTAGGCCGCCACGGTGACCACCACGAGCCTCAGGCGCACCCTGTCGTCGGCGAGTCGCCGCCCCCGCCGCCCCAGGGCGTCGAGCGCGATGGCCACGAGGGGGATGACCTGCAGCGCGTGCATGCCCACGAAGTGCGGGATGCGCAGGTCGCCGGCCACGGTGCTCCAGCCGAGCAGAGGCAGCCCGGGCCCGCCGTCGGCGAGCCCCACGGTGTGCGCCCCCACGATGCCCTGGTAGTCGTCGAGCTGGGCGGCGGTCGGCCCCGTCATGAGGAAGGCGAGCCCCATGCCCACGAGCGCGATCAGCGCGCCGGCCCGTACCGCCACCGTGAGCGAGCGGGTGGACAGCCGCAGCCGGAACAGCAGCGCCGTGGTCACGAAGCTCGCGACGTAGAGCACCGTGATCGACACGGCCATCGTGCCCCACACCGTCGCCGCGAAACCGTTCGAGACGTTGAAGTGACTCGTCACCCCGGCCGCCGCGGCCCCCACGATCGCCACCTGCTCCACCGCGAGGGCGACCGCGATCACGGTGCCGGCCCTGTGCGCCGTCCGTCGCAGCCGCCCGCGCCCCTCGGGCAACTGGGCGATCAGCCAGGCCCAGGTGACGCTGTAGACGAGGATCGACAGCGAGAACTTCAGCGGCTTCAGCCACACCTCGGCGCCGGTCACCTGCCGGGGGTCGACGATGGCTCCCACCACGCACACCACGCTGCACACCACCATCAGCGCGGCCACCGCCATCAGCGGGCGGTGCCAGGCGAACGCCCGAGCCAGGCCGCCTCGCGCGGAATCGACGGGGGAGGTGGTCATGACGGCATCCTTTCGGCGGTGCGGTGAGCCTGGGCGATGCGCCGCAGGCCCTGGGAGAGTGTGTCGCCGAGCACCGTGCCCACGACCATGAGCTCGGTGCGGTCGGCCGGGTCGGCGATGGCCGCCACGGCGTCGAGGTCGGCCGCCGCCACGGTCGATGCCGCGGCGGCGTACTGGTCGAGGTACTCGTCGGTGGGCGGATGTCCCGCCTTCGCGTACCCGTCGATGGTCTGGGCCACGATCCGCCGCCCCACGTTGTCGCCGCAATGCAGCCAGCCGGCACGCTCGACGACGCCGTCCGTGCGGGCGAGGCTCTCGGGCGACGGATCGCTCACCCCGGTCACCGCGTCGCGCGAGAGCGCGTTCTGAGCCACCTCGAAGGTCTCGGCGAGGGGCTTCGACGAATCGTCGAGGGCGGCCAGCACGGCGGTCACCGAGCCCACCGACAGCTTGCCCACCTCGAGCATCGCCCGGATGAGCCGCAGCCGGTGCACGTGCGACTCGTCGTAGCTGGTGCGGTTGCCGCCCTGCCGAACTCCGGCGGGGAGCAGGCCCTCGCGCACGTAGTACTTGATCGTGGCGGCGGGGGTGCCGGTCAGGTCGACGAGCTGGGAGATCTGCATGTACCGATAGTAACGCTATCGATAGCGGCACTACCAGTTAAATCTTCAGCGGTCGGGAAACCCGTTCGGCAGGCCCGAGAGAATGGGGGCGACCCGCGCCAGGCGCTCCCGCTCGATCATCAGGCCGCGGTACTCGCGGTCGCGGCGCAGCGCCGCGACGGCCACGAGGAAGGCCTCGGGGTGAACGTCGGGCAGGGGCGACACGTACGGCGCGGCCTCCGACGCGAGCTCGGTGGCGAGCCGGATGCGCGTGGCCGGCGACATCCGTTCGGCCTGCGTGAGAAAGGCCACGAGCCGTCGTGAGAGGCGGTCGGGCAGCTTCGCCACGTCGGCCGTCACCGCCCAGGCCGCGAGTTCGGGCGGAACGCCGAGCCGGAACGGCTTGGGGGCCGGAACCCGCTCGTGCTGGCTGTAGGTGCCGGCGAGCAGGTCGCCGAGGCGCTTCGAGCGCGAGTTGAGGAGCGCGACGATGAAGGCGAGCCCGCCGAGGGTGGCGAACACCTCGACGAAGCCGAGCAGGCCGCGGATGATCGAGTGCCGGAGCGTGATGGCGCCGCCGTCGTCGCGCACGATCCGGGCCCCGACGGCCAGCCGGCCGAGCGACCGGCCACCGGTGGCGACCTCCACCGCGATCGGCGCCACCACGAGGAACAGCACGGTGAGCGCGATGGAGAGCGCCTGGGTGAGCGCGGGGTCGAACGCCACGCCGGTGGCGACCACGGCCGAGTAGAACCACAGCGCCGCGATCAGCGGCAGGATGTACGCCACCAGGTCGATGGCCCCGCTGGCGCTGCGCAGCAGGAATCCGGCGGGTCGCACGTCGAGGGCGACGGCCTCTCCGGTGAGCAGTTCGTCGTCGCCGGGCGCGGAAACTGCGGATGTTCCGACCCCGAACGGCTGCGACATGAATATCATCTAATCAGATGGATCTCGACGCGTACTCCGAAGCCCATCGTGACGAGTGGGATCGTCTCGATGAACTCGGTCGACGCCGCGCGTTCAGCGGGCGCGAGGCCGACGAGCTGATCGAGCGCTACCAGTCGGGTTCCACCCAGCTGTCGGCCATCAAGACGGTGGCGGGTTCCACGGTTCAGGGCGACCGGTTGTCGGTCTCGCTCTCGCGGGCGCGGCTGCGCTTCACGGGCACCGGCTCGAACATCCTGCGCCGGGTGCCGATGTTCTTCGCGGTGCAGCTGCCCGCAGCGCTCTACCGGCTGCGCTGGCTCACGCTCGCGGCGGCCGTGGCCACGGTGATCATCGCCACCCTGTACGCGGTGTGGATCTCGCAGAACCCGGCCGTGATGGCCGCCCTCGGCGACAGTGCCGACCTGAAGAAGCTGGCCGACGAGGACTTCGTCGACTACTACTCCGAGAACCCGGCGGCCTCGTTCACCGGGCTGGTCTGGACCAACAACGCCTGGATCGCCGCCCAGTGCATCGCGTTCGGCATCCTGGGCGTCTTCGTGCCGTACATCATCATCAGCAATGCGCAGAACCTCGGCGTGAACGCGGCCGTGATGTTCGAGTACCAGCACGGCGACGTGTTCTTCCTCTACATCCTCCCGCACGGCCTGCTCGAGCTCACCGCCATCTTCGTGGCCGCCGCCGCGGGGCTGCGCATCTTCTGGGCCTGGGTGGCCCCCGGTGCGAAGACCCGCAGCCGCTCGCTGGCCGAGAACGGCCGTTCGCTGTTCACGGTGGCGCTCGGCCTCGTGGTGGTGCTGTTCGTCTCGGGAGTCATCGAGGGCTTCGTCACGCCGTCGCCGTTGCCGTGGTGGCTCAAGATCGGCATCGGAGTCGTGGCGCTCCTGGCGTTCCTGTTCTACATGGTCGTCATCGGCGGCCGTGCTGCGCGGGCGGGCGAGACCGGCGACCTCGAGGAGTTCGAGGCCGGAGCCACCCAGCTCGTCGCCGGCTGACCCCCCCCACGTCGGCGAGTTGCGCCAAAACGCCCTTTCGCGGTGCCGCGAAGGGCGTTTTGGCGCAACTCGACGAGGCTAGAGGCGGCCGGCGGCCTTGAGCGCGATGTAGCGGTCGGCCAGCGCCGGGGGCAGGTCGGCGGGCGACCCCGTGATCACGTCGGCACCGAAACGCTTCAGCACCGTGGTCACGCGGGCGGCGTCGAGCAGCGCGCGCTCCGCCGCCGCGGCACGGTAGACCTCCTCGCGGTCGCTGCGCTGCAGCACGCCGGCGAGCACGTCGGGGTCGGTCACCGAGCTCACCACCACCATGTGGTTGCGGGTCAGCTGCGGCACGATGGCCATCAGCTCGCGCGAGATGCCGGGGGCGTCGATCGCCGTGGCGAGCACCACGAGCGAGCGCTGCGTGGTCACCTGACGAACGAGGCCGGGCACGGCCGACCAGTCCATCTCGATCAGGTCGGGATCGATGGGCGCCATCACGTCGACCATGCGCGAGAGCAGCTCGGGCCCTGAGGCCCCGTGCACCCGCCCCCGCAGCCGCCGGTCGTACAGGATGACGTCGACCCGGTCGCCTGCACGGGTCGCTAGGGCGGCCAGCAGCAGCGCACTCTCGAACGCGGTGTCGATGCGCGTCTCGTCGTCGATGCGTGCCGCCTGGGTGCGCCCGGTGTCGATCACGATCACCACGCGACGGTCGCGCTCGGGCCGCCAGGTGCGCACCATCACGTCGGTGTGCCGCGCGGTGGCGCGCCAGTCGATGGAGCGCACGTCGTCACCGCGCACGTACTCACGCAGGCTGTCGAACTCGGTGCCCTGGCCCCGGATCATCACGCTCGCGCGTCCGTCGAGCTCCCGCAGTCTCGCCAGTCGCGAGGGGAGGTGCTTGCGGGCGTTGAACGGGGGCAGAACCCGGATGCGGCCGGGCGCCGTGAGGGTCGCCTGCCGCCCGGCCAGCCCGAGCGGGCCGGTGCTGCGCACGGTGATGCGTTCGGTGCGGCGCTCGCCCCGGCGGAACGGGGTCAGCGCGAGCGACAGGGCCCGGCGCTCTCCGGGCGGGATCGCCACGGGCTGCCGCGCGGTGCTCGGCCCCGCGGAGGGCTGCCAGGCGTCACGCACGACGGCCCGCAGCATCCGTCGACCGGTGTTGGTGAGGTAGAGCGTGCTGGTCGAGGTCTCCCCGAGCCGTACCCGGGCCGGCAGGGTGCGCTCGACGGCGAGCCGGCGCGGCGAGGCGGCGGCCACGAGATCGACGATCACGAGCACCAGCACGAGGGCGATCCAGCCCAGCAGCGCCTCGACGGCGCGATCGTAGATCGTGCTGATCAGCACCACCGGCAGCACGCCGAGTGCGAGCAGCGCGACGGCCCTCCCCGTGAGCGTCACCGTCGGCCGTCCCGTGCGCCCCGTCGAGTTGCGCCGAATCGCCCCTTCACGGCGCCCCAGAGGGCACTTCGGCGCAATTCGACGGTGGATGGAGGCGTCATCAGATGGGCACCCGCACCTGGGTGAGGATGGAGCGGAGGATGGCGTCGACCGACACGCCCTCCAGCTCGGCCTCGGGCCGCAACTGGATGCGGTGACGCAGCACCGGCAGCACCATCGCCTGCACGTGGTCGGGCGTGATGCCGGGGGAGCCGTTCAGCCAGGCCCAGGCCTTCGCGGCGGCCAGCAGCGCGGTGGAGCCTCGGGGCGAGACGCCCAGCTTCACCGAGGGGCTCTGCCGGGTGGCCCGGGCGAGGTCGACGATGTAACCCAGCACGTCGGGCGAGGCCTGGACCCGGGCCACGGCCTGCTGCGCGCGGGTGAGCTCGGCGGCACCGAGCACCGGGGTGACGCCGGCGCCCACGAGGTCGCGCGGGTTGAACCCGTTGGCGTGCCGGGTGAGCACGTTCACCTCCACCTCGCGTTCGGGCAGGTCGAGCACGAGCTTCAGCAGGAAGCGGTCGAGCTGCGCCTCGGGCAGCGTGTAGGTGCCCTCGTACTCGATCGGGTTCTGCGTGGCGGCCACCAGGAACGGGTCGGGCAGGGCGCGGGTGACGCCGTCGGCCGACACCTGGCGCTCCTCCATCGCCTCCAGCAGCGACGACTGCGTCTTCGGAGGCGTGCGGTTGATCTCGTCGGCGAGCAGGATGTTGGTGAACACCGGCCCCTCGCGGAACGAGAACTCGCCGGCCTTGGCGTCGTAGATGAGCGAACCGGTCACGTCGCCCGGCATCAGGTCGGGGGTGAACTGCACGCGCTTGGTGTCCAGGCTCAGCGCCTGGCTGATCGAGCGCACCAGCAGCGTCTTCGCCACGCCGGGAACACCCTCGAGCAGCACATGACCGCGCGCGAGCAGGGCGATGATCATGCCGGTGACGGCGCCGTCCTGACCCACCACGGCCTTGCCCACCTCGGCACGCACCCGGGCGAGCGACTGCCTGAGCTGGTCGTCGCTGGGCGCGGGAGCTGAAAGGTGCTGATCGGTCATCCGTTGTTCCTCACTGTGCGGGGTCTTCGGGGGTCGTGGCGGGCCCGCTCATCGCAGGCTCGTCGCGGCGGCGACCTGCTGCTCGAGCACGAGCAGACGGTCGGAGTAGAGCATGAGTTCGCGCTCGGAGGCGGGCAGCGCGCCCACGAGGATGTCGTGCACCTCGTCGACGGGCCGGCCGGTGGTGTTGGCGACCGAACGGCTCACCTCGGCCACCGGAGCGTAGCGCGGCAGGTTGAGCATGGTGGTGAGCCGCGAGACGGTGCCGATGCGCAGGGCGTCCAGCGCCCGGGCGTGGGCGGCCTGACGGGCGTAGAGGCGGGCTCGGCCCTCCATGGTCTCCGAGGCGCGCACCGTCACGGGCAGGTTCTCCACCACCACCGGGCCGAAGCGCCGGCCACGCCAGACACCCGCGGCGACGGTCACGGCGATCAGCAGCAGGATGACCGGGGTCACCCACCCGGGAGTGAGGTCGCCGAGCGTCGGAGCGGCTCCCTCCAGGTCCTCGTAGCTCGGCAGGTACCAGACGAGCGTCTCGTGGGTGCCGAGCAGTCCCAGCGCGAGGGCGGCGTTGCCCTGGAGCACCACCTCGTCGTTGGTGAGCACGCTGCCCGCGCCGAGCACCGTCACGGTGCCCTGACCGGAGGGCTGCTGGATGAGCGAGTAGGCGTCGTCCACCGAGCCGAAGCAGGTGGTGGCCGAGGAGGCATCGGCCTGGGCGGTGAGGCGGTAGGCGGCGTAGGGCTGCGAGATGGTGCCTGCTCGCTCGGCGGCCGGCAGGGAGCATCCGGCGGTCACCGCTGTCGACTCGGCCGCGGCGCCCGCGTTCGCCACCCCGTCGGTGAGCGCGTCGAGCTCGGTCGACCCCGGCTCCACCAGCACCAGGTCGGCGCCGAGGGAGGTCATCGCGTCGAGCTGCCCGAGCCCGTCGTCGTTCAGGTAACCGAGGGCGTCGAAGAACAGGATGGAGGCGTCGCCGTCGGCCGAGTCCACGGCGGCCCGTGCCTCGTCGAGGTTGGAGGCCTCGACCACGTCGACCCCCTGCTCGCGCAGCACCTCCGCCACCGCGCGGCTGCCCCGAGGCCCGGCGTTGTCGATGGAGTAGGTGCTCGCGTCGGAGACGCCGGAGGCGCCGGAGAACAGCGTGAAGAGCGCCGCGAGGAGGGCCAGCAGACCGGCCACGATCCAGAACAGGCGGCGGCGCAGGGTGGTGCGCACGCGCGGCGTCTCGGCGGTCGCGTCGACGGGGCCGGCGGTTGCGGTAGGCGGGGCGGGCGGGCGGGCGGACGACGGCGCGGCGGGCGTGGGCAGGCTCATCGGATCAGCTCGCTCGGCACACGGTCGAGGGTTGCGGGGCGCTCGTTCTGCAGGCGGCGGTCGAGGGTGACGATGCGTTCGTAGTCGGCGTGCGTGGCAGGCCGGTCGAGGTAACGCACGTCGTCGAAAAGCCCGGCTCCGGCGGCGAGCTCGTCGCGGGCGGGTGGGAAGGCGGTGGCCGCACGGCGGGAGAAGTCCTGGGCTGTGGTGCCGGGTGAGGTGGTGACCACGGTGCGCTCCTCGAGGCCGCGGGCGAGGGCCCGGAACGACTCCTCCACCGCGGTGGTGAAGTCGCCGGCGGCGGCAGCACGGGCGGCCGACGCTCGCAGTTCGGCGGCGGAGCGGGTGTCGTCGGTGCCGAAGAGAGAGCCGATCGGCGCCCGACTGTGACGGTTGATGCGCGGGCGGCCGTACACCAGGAACGCCACGACGATCAGCGCCACCACCACGAGCACCACGATCAGCGGGATCAGCCCGCTGAAGCCGGAGCCGTCCGGCACCCGCAGCGAGGCGAACCAGTCGGCCACGGCCTGCGAGAGTCGGTCGAACCAGGTGGGCTGAGCCGCCTGGTAGGGAGTCTTGCTGAGTTCGCCGATCAGCCAGTCGCGCGCCTCGTCGGCGCCCGGCTCCACCGGCACGTCGGCCACTGCGGCCAGCACGAGCGAGGCGGTCATTTGCGGGGCGCGGTGTCGACGACGTACGGGTCCGGCCAGGCGTCCGAACCCTCCTGGCGCGACTCGACGAAGCGCTGCAGCTCGATGTCCAGACCCTCCTTGCGCATCCGGAGGTCGATGTAGACCACCGCCACCGTCGCCGCCTGAACCACCGAGGTGACGGCACCGAGCAGGAGGGTGAGGGCCAGGAACCCGATGTACAGCGCGATGATGGCCACGACGCCGCTGCCGGTGTTGTTCGGGTCGATCACCGACGCCACGATCGGCAGCAGGAACGAGAACGGTGTCTGGATGATCTGACCCGCCGCCGAGAGGATGACCGAGACCAGCCAGATCACGCCGAGAGTGCGCCAGAAGTTGCCGTTCGTGAGGCTCCACGAGCGGCGCATCGCCTGCACGAGGCCCACCCGCTCGAGCACGATCACGCTCGGCACCAGGGCCAGCTTGGTCGAGACCCAGGCGGCGGGCACCACGAGGGCGAGCGAGAGCAGGATGACCACCACGATGCTCACCGCGAGGCCGGTGCTCCCGCCGAGCACGCCGGCCAGCACCACGATCCCCACCAGCACGGCCACCACGATCAGCACCGCCACGAAGAGCAAGGCGACCCAGCCGGTGAGGGGGAGGGTGCGCTTGAACGCCGCCTTCCAGAGCTCGCCGAGCTTGCGCTTCTCGCCGAGGGTGCCCCGGGCCACCTCGATCACGAGAACCGCCTGCAGCAGGGCCGAGGCGAACAGCGACAGGATGATCGGCACGATCGCCGAGGCGATCACGATGCCGAAGCTCCCGGCCGCGATCGCGTCGGCGTCGGCATCGTCCTGCGCCGCCACGGTGCGGGAGATGGCCCAGAACGTGGCGAGGCCCACGAACACGCCGGTGACCAGCACGATCACCAGCTGGATCAGCAGCCCGGAGCCGAAGGTGGCCTTGGGGTTGCGCCGGAGCACCTGGAACGGAGCGCCGAGCAGGGTGCCGAAGCCGAGCGGCCGCAACGGGATGAGGCCGGGCTTGGGCGGCGGCGCCCACTGGTTCTGGCCCCACGGCGCGGTGGTGCTGCGCGGGGTGGCGTACTGCCAGGCGGGCTGCTGCGCCGGCGGGGCGTACTGACCGTACGGCGTCTGGGGCGGCGTGGGCTGCGGGGGAGCGTACTGACCGTACTGGGGCTGGGGGGCGTACTGCCCGTACTGGGGCTCGGGGGCGTACTGACCGTACTGGGGCTGTGGCGGGGGCGGCGGAGCGTACTGACCGTACTGGGGTTGTGGCGGGGGCGGCGGAGCGTACTGCCCGTACTGCGGCGGCGGAGGCGGCGTGGGCTGCCCGTACTGCGGGGCCACCGGGGCATTCGGGTAGGGCGGCCTCGCCGGCGCGGCCGGCGCATCCGGAACCTGCTCGCCCCGACCGTCACGCCGCGCATCGCGCTCACTGTCGGGCACACCACCGGGCGCGGCCCAGTCGCCTCTGTCGCTCATCGGCACTCCTCGCCTCTCGTGACGACCCGACCCCCGTGCCGACCCACGCTTGCTGCCCCCATGCTTTCACACTCCCTCCGAGAATTCCCGGCAGCACTCGCGCAGCCGCTGACCGCCCGGCCCGCTCGACTACTCTGGTCGCCATGGACCCTCGCATTCTCGTTGTCGACGACGACACGGCTCTTGCGGAGATGATCGGCATCGTTCTGCGCGCGGAGGGCTTCGATCCCGTGTTCTGCGCCGACGGCGGAGAGGCGCTCGCCGCTTTCCGCGACGCCAAGCCCGACCTCGTGCTGCTCGATCTGATGCTGCCCGGAATGGACGGCATCGAGGTGTGCGGGCTCATCCGCGCCGAGTCGGGCACGCCCATCATCATGCTCACCGCCCGCACCGACACCTCCGACGTGGTGAAGGGCCTCGAGTCGGGGGCCGACGACTACGTGGTGAAGCCGTTCAATCCGAAGGAACTGGTGGCGCGCATCCGTACCCGCCTGCGGCCCGCGCCCGAGTCGACGCCCGACACGCTGCAGATCGGCGATCTCACGCTCGACGTGGCCGGCCACGAGGTCAAGCGCGGCGCCGACCGCATCAACCTCACGCCGCTCGAGTTCGACCTGCTGCTCGCCCTGGCGTCGAAGCCGCAGCAGGTGTTCACCCGCGAGATGCTGCTCGAGCAGGTGTGGGGCTACCACTACAAGGCCGACACGAGGCTCGTGAACGTGCACGTGCAGCGCCTGCGCGCCAAGGTCGAGGAAGACCCTGACAACCCCAAGATCGTGATGACCGTGCGCGGGGTCGGTTACCGCGCCGGGTCGTCCTGAACCGGCGATGACCGCATCGGCCGGCGCGCGGCGCGGCCTCGGGGCGTCGCTCGCCAACTGGCGCTCGTGGCCGCGCTCGACCGTGCGGGCCTGGCGGCGGTCGCTGCAGTTCCGCACCGTGGTGATCACGGTGGCCCTGTCGGCGGTGGCGGTGCTCATCACGGGCAGCTACATGGCCATCTCCATCGGCAACGACCTCTTCCAGTCGCGGTTGCAGCAGGTGCTCGTCGAATCGAAGAACGCCGCGTCGGCCGCGCAGACCATCTTCGACTCCTCGGATGCGGGGGGCGAGGCCTCCACCATCTCGCTGCTGTCGTCGGCCAAGTCGGCCATCATCGCCTCGTCGTCGAGCCGGCTGATCGCGCTCTACGCGACTCCGGGCCAGTCCACCGGCGAGACCACGGTGCTCTCCTTCGCCAGCCCCGAGCTCGCCGGCAACGGCGTGATCACCGAGCAGCTGCAGGATGCGGTCGCCGGTGACACCGACGACCAGCAGTACTGGCAGTCGGTGCCCTTGCCCAATCAGGCCGGCGGCACCGACCCGGGCATCGTGGTGGGCTCGCCGCTCACCATCCCGGGAGCCGGCCAGTTCGAGCTGTACATCGGCTACAACCTGGCCGAGGCCGAGCAGACGCTGGTGTTCGTGCAGCAGACCCTGCTGCTGTCGAGCATCGCGTTGGTCGTGCTGATCGGGCTCATCGCGGGCCTGATCGTGCGCCTGGTGGTGAAGCCCATCCGCACGGCGGCCGAGACGAGCGAGCGGCTGGCCGCGGGGCAGCTCGAGGTTCGCCTGCCCGAGCGCGGTCAAGACGTCATCTCCACCCTCGCCCGCTCCTTCAACGGGATGGCCGACAGCATGCAGTCGCAGATCACCCAGCTGGCCGAGCTGTCTCAGGTGCAGCAGCGATTCGTCTCGGATGTCTCGCACGAGCTGCGCACGCCTCTCACCACGATCCGGCTGGCCGGCGACGTGCTCTACGACCAGCGCGGGAGCTTCCCGCCCGCCACCAGCCGCACGGCGGAGCTGCTGCACACCCAGACCGAGCGGTTCGAGGTGCTGCTCGGCGACCTGCTGGAGATCAGCCGCTTCGACGCCGGTTCGGCGTCGCTGGACACCGAGCCCACCAACCTGGTGCGCCTGGCCGAGGACGCCATCGAGCAGATGGAGTCGCTCGCCGACCAGGCGGGCTCACCGCTGCGCCTGGTGGCGCCCGGCGGATATTTCGAGGCCGAGGTCGACGCCCGCCGCATCCGTCGCATCGTGCGCAACCTGCTCGGCAACGCCATCGAGCACGGAGACGGCAAGCCGATCGTGGTGAGCGTCGACAGCGACGAGCGCGCCGTGGCGCTGTCGGTGCGCGACTACGGCAGCGGAATGACCGAGTCCGACGCCGAGCGGGTGTTCGACCGGTTCTGGCGCGCCGATCCTTCGCGCAAGCGCACCATCGGAGGCACCGGCCTCGGCCTCGCCATCTCGCTGGAAGACGCGACGCTGCACGGCGGGGCGCTCGAGGTGTGGTCGCGACCGGGCGCGGGCAGCTGCTTCCGGCTCACCCTGCCGCGGGTGCAGGCCCGGCCCCGCGACTCCGACGAGTCGCCGCTGCCGCTCGTGCCCGCCGACGCCTTCGGCGAGGCGCCCGCCGTCGCCGAGCTGCGCTCACCCACCGGGTCGGTGCCGACGGTGCGGGAGAACGGGGGAGACCGTGGCTGAACGGCATGAGGTACATCGTTCCCGGTCGGCCGGACGGCGCCTGGTGTCGCTCCTGGCGGCCCTGCTCGCCGTCGTGCTGCTGGCCGGGTTGAGCGCCTGCTCCGGCATCCCGCGCTCGGGTTCGGTGCAGCCGGGCGACGCCATCGGAACCGATGACGACATCGACGTGGTGTTCCTGGCCGAGGGGCCGACCGCGGGTGCCACGCAGCAGGCCATCCTGAACGGTTTCATCCAGGCGGCGAAGAGCCCGCAGGACGACTACGCCGTCGCCCGCCAGTACCTCACCGACTCGGCGGCGGCGGGCTGGAAGCCGAACGAGAAGACCCTGGTCGACTCCGGCACCCGGCCCACCAGCCGCGTCGACGACAACACCCTCGAGATGGCGGCGACCCCCGTGGCCCAGGTCGACTCCGACGGCATCTACACCAGCCTGCCGAGCGCCCCCACCTCGCTGAGGTTCGGCTTCCAGCAGGAGGACGGCGAGTGGCGCATCAACCTGCTCGACGACGGCACGGTGGTCGAAGACGTCTTCTTCGACCAGATCTTCAGCTCGTACGCGCTGTACTTCTACGACCCCAGCTTCAGCTTCCTGGTACCCGACCAGCGCTGGTTCGCCACCTCGAGCGCCGTCGGCACCCGTGCGGTGAAGGCGCTGCTGAAGGGACCGGTGCCCTGGCTCGGAAACGGAGCCGTGGTCACCGCCTTCCCGGAGGGCACGAGCACGACTGCCGTGGTGACGGCGTCGGGCCAGACCCAGGTGGAGCTCTCCAGCAATGTGCTCCAGGCCGGCGAGACCGACCTCCGGCGGATGCAGGCGCAGCTGAGGTCGAGCCTGTCGACCCTCGCCTCCGCCTCCTCGGTGGTGATCTCGGTCGATCAGAACATCGTGCCGATCCCGGGCTCCGACTCGGCGGTCGCCGACGCGACACCCCGGGTCAACGCCCTGCCCCTGGTGCTGCGCGACGGCCAGTTCGGGTACGTCAGCGGAAGCGGTGTCACCGCCATCGAGGGCATCAGCGAGGGCGTGCAGTCGCTGCAGCCGCAGTCCGCCGCCTACTCGGCGGAGTCCGGGACGGCCGCCGTGAAGGCGGGCAACGGTGCCGCGGTGGCCGTGCGCAAGACCGCGAACGGAGTGCCGATCGTGCAGCAGGTCGACGCCAGACCCGGGCTGATCGACCCGGCCGTCGACCCCTGGGGCTACGTGTGGTCGGTTCCGGCCGGCGAACCGACGGCCGTGGTGGCGGCAGGTGCCGGCAACGACACCCCGCTCGCCATCCCCACCACGTGGGACGGGGCGACCAGCATCACGAGCTTCGAGGTCTCCCGCGACGGAACCAGAGTGGTGGCGTTCCTGAACGTGGGCGGGGTCGCCAAACTCGTGGTGGCAGCCGTCATCCGCGATCAGGATGGCGCGCCCGAGCGGCTTGGCGAGGCGGTGGAGCTCGCCGCCGGCCCGGGCACGCCCATCGACGCCACCTGGGTGGATCAGTTCTCGGTGGCCTCGGCGACCGCGCTGCCCTCCGGCGAGGTGCGCGTGGTGGCCCAGCAGCTCGGCGGCCGCAGCTCGAACCTGGGGTCGCCGCCGAGTGCGGTGGCGCTCGCCGGGGCCAACGACCTCGACGGCCTGCGGGTGCTGGCGGCCGACGGCAGCATCCTGCAGCAGCGCGGGCGGGCCTGGCAGGCCACCACGACCGGGGTGGCCGAGCTCGGGGTGCAGAACTGACCTCTCGTCCTGCACCGTCGTGGCCACGGGCGGAGTTCTGCACCGTGTTCTCGGGCACGATGCCGGGCGAGGGGGGAACCGGCATCCTCAGGGCATGACCTTCGCTCCGGCCGCCGCGTTCCCTCGATCTCTCCGTCCATCCGCCCCGTCGTCGTCGCCTCCTCGTCCTGGGCTGTCTCTGCCGCCGTCTCCCCGCCGGAGCGCGCGGTGGGTGGGCAGGGCGGTGCTCGAGGCCGCCTCCGTGCTGGCGCCGGTGTGCTGCGCCGGCTGCGGGGTGCCCGATGTCGGTGTCTGCCCGGCCTGCCGCGCCGCTCTCGTGCCCTCAGCGGCCGTGGTGCCGACGGGCGGTTTCGCCGTCGTCACCGCGCTCGACTACGGGGGTGTGACCGCCCGTCTGCTGGGGGCCCTGAAAGAGAAAGGGCGAACGGATGCGGTGGGTCCGCTCGCTCCGTGCCTCGGCGTCGCGCTGGCCGAGTTCGACGGGCTGGCCGAGGGGCCGGGATCGACCTCGGCGGGGCTCGCCCGTCCGATCGTCGTCACGGTGCCCTCGACGCGGGCCGCGGTGCGCCGACGCGGGTTCCGGCCGGTCGACGCCCTGGTGCTCCGCGCCGGCTACGGCCGCCCGGCGACGCGGGCGCTCACGCTCGAACGGGAGGTGGTCGACCAGGCGGGGCTCGGGGTGGCCGAACGGCGACGCAATCTGCACGGCGCTCTGCGCGCATCCGTTCGGCTCGCCGGCCGCCGGGTGGTCGTGGTCGACGACGTGCTCACCACCGGAGCCACACTGATCGAGGCGCACCGGGCCCTCACCGAGGTGGGAGCCGTCGTGGTGGGCGCGGCCTGCCTCGCCTACACGCGGCGGCGGCGGCCGCCGGGAGAACCACAGGCGACTGCGAGGTGACCGGCAGGCAATTGGTCGGTGACTAAACGGTGTGCGCGTACTAGCGTGAGTCGCACAAGGCGCGAACGGTCCCGGCTTGTCGGGTCCGTGCCAACCAATACGGCTAGGAGGTCTCCATGGAAATCAACATCACTGGACGAAACCTAGGGATCACCGATCGATTTCGCGAGTACGCGACGGAGAAGGCGGAGAAGGTCGGCCACCTCGCCGACAAGGCTCTCGCCCTCGAGATCAAGGTGAGCCGACACAACTCGGCGAGCGGGGTCCAGAGTGGCGACGACCGCGTCGAACTCACCCTGATCGGCCCCGGCCCGCTCGTGCGGGCCGAGTGCGCGGCGAGCGACAAGTACGCGGCCTTCGATCTGGCGCTGGCCAAGCTGATGCAGCGGGTGCGCCGGGCGAAAGACCGAAAGAAGGTTCATCGCGGTCAGCACCGGCCGGTCTCGCTGCACGAGGCCGCCACCGGCAACTTCGCCGCGATCGCGCTGGAACCGGCGTCGGCGGAGCTCCTCACCGGGTCGGTTCCGGTGGTGAACGACTCGGCGGCGTCCTCGGCGGCGGAGGAGGTCGAAGACGACTACAGCCCCGTGGTGATCCGCAAGAAGGTCTACGGAGCCGCCCCGATGACGGTCGACGACGCGCTCTACCACATGGAGCTCGTCGGCCACGATTTCTACCTCTTCATCGATGCCGAATCCGGTCGGCCGAGTGTGGTCTATCGCCGCAAGGGCTGGGACTACGGAGTGATCGGTCTCGAGCAGAACGCGGCGGCCTTCGCTGAGCTGTCGTCGGAGACGATCGGCGCCGGAGCCGCCGCCCGGTGACCCGCGAGACGGCCTCGTGACCACGGGCCACGGAGTCCTCCGTCGTCAGGGAGCTCCCGTTTCGCGACGAGCAGATCTGCCGCTGATGCTCAGGTGTGAGCAACTAGTATGGCTATCGCTTGTGCGATCCGCACGAGATCTACTGCAGTAGGAGACTCCGTGGCCTCAGTTCTCGAAAAGGTCCTTCGTGTCGGCGAGGGCCGCACGCTTCGCAGGCTCCAGGCCTATGCGAAGGCCATCAATGCGCTGGAGGAAGACTTCCAGGCGCTCTCCGACGAGGAGCTCAAAGACGAGACTCCGCGCCTGCGCGAACGTTTCCAGGCGGGGGAGAGCCTCGACCACCTCCTGCCCGAGGCCTTCGCCGCGGTGCGCGAGGCGTCCACCCGAACGCTGGGGCTCCGCCACTTCGACGTGCAGCTGATGGGTGGAGCGGCTCTCCACCTCGGCAACATCGCCGAGATGAAGACCGGTGAGGGCAAGACCCTGGTGGCCACCACCGCCGCCTACCTCAACGCCATCGCCGGCAAGGGCGTGCACGTCATCACGGTGAACGACTACCTCGCCGGTTACCAGAGCGAGCTGATGGGCCGCGTGTTCCGCGCCCTCGGGATGACCACCGGCTGCATCCTCGCCGGCCAGACCCCGGCCGAGCGTCGCGTGCAGTACGAGGCCGACATCACGTACGGCACGAACAACGAGTTCGGCTTCGACTACCTGCGCGACAACATGGCGTGGCAGGCCAGCGACATGGTGCAGCGCGGTCACTTCTTCGCGGTGGTCGACGAGGTCGACTCCATCCTCATCGACGAGGCGCGCACGCCGCTGATCATCTCCGGCCCGGCCTCGGGTGAGGCGAACCGCTGGTTCAACGAGTTCGCCGTCATCGCCACCAAGCTGGTTCCCGAGGTCGACTACGAGGTCGACGAGAAGAAGCGCACCGTGGGCGTACTCGAGCCCGGCATCGAGAAGGTCGAGGACTACCTCGGCATCGACAACCTCTACGAGTCGGCCAACACCCCGCTCATCTCCTTCCTGAACAACGCCATCAAGGCCAAGGCCCTGTTCAAGAAAGACAAGGACTACGTGGTGCTGAACGGCGAGGTGCTCATCGTCGACGAGCACACCGGCCGCATCCTGGCCGGGCGTCGCTACAACGAGGGCATCCACCAGGCCATCGAGGCCAAGGAGGGTGTGGCGGTCAAGGCCGAGAACCAGACTCTGGCCACGGTCACCCTGCAGAACTACTTCCGCCTCTACGAGAAGCTCTCGGGCATGACGGGTACGGCCGAGACCGAGGCCGCGGAGTTCATGAGCACCTACAAGCTCGGCGTCGTCTCCATCCCCACCAACAAGCCGATGCAGCGCATCGACCAGGCCGACCTGGTCTACAAGAACGAGCAGTCGAAGTTCGACCAGGTGGTCGAAGACATCGTGCAGCGCCACGAGAAGGGCCAGCCCGTGCTGGTGGGCACCACGAGCGTGGAGAAGAGCGAGTACCTGTCGCGACTGCTCGCCAAGCGCGGGGTGCGTCACGAGGTGCTCAACGCCAAGAACCACGCCCGTGAGGCCGCGATCGTCGCCCAGGCGGGCCGGCTCGGCTCGGTCACCGTGGCCACCAACATGGCCGGCCGTGGAACCGACATCATGCTCGGCGGCAACGCCGAGTTCCTGGCGGTGGCGGAGATGAACGCCCGTGGCCTCAGCCCGGTCGACACACCCGAGGAGTACGAGGCCGCGTGGGACGACGTGTTCGCCTCGGTCAAGGGCGACGTCGACACCGAGGCTCAGAAGGTCATCGAGGCCGGTGGTCTCTACGTGCTCGGCACCGAGCGGCACGAGTCGCGCCGCATCGACAACCAGCTGCGAGGCCGCAGCGGGCGCCAGGGCGACCCGGGCGAGAGCCGCTTCTACCTGTCGTTGACGGATGACCTGATGCGGCTCTTCAACGCCGGCGCGGCCGAGAGCCTGATGGGCCGCAACGGCGTGCCCGACGATCTGGCCATCGAGTCGAAGGTCGTCTCGCGGGCCATCCGCAGCGCACAGTCGCAGGTCGAGGGCCGTAACGCCGAGATCCGCAAGAACGTGCTGAAGTACGACGACGTGCTGAACCGTCAGCGCGAGGCGATCTACAGCGACCGCCGACACATCCTCGAGGGCGACAACCTGCAGGATCGCGCCCAGAAGTTCCTCGAAGACGTCATCGAGGCGGTCATCAACGACCACGCCGCGGCGGGCAGCGGAGACGACTGGGACTTCGACGCGCTCTGGGCCGAGCTGAAGACGCTCTACCCGATCTCCATCACCATCGACGAGGTGGTGGCCGAGGCCGGCAACAAGGGGCGCATCAACCGCGAGTTCGTGCTGCGCGAGGTGCTCTCCGACGCGAAGCTGGCGTACCAGCGCCGCGAGGAGACCCTCGGCGAGTCGGCCATGCGCGAGCTGGAGCGACGCGTGGTGCTCTCGGTGATCGACCGCCGCTGGCGCGACCACCTCTACGAGATGGACTACCTCAAAGACGGCATCGGCTTGCGCGCCATGGCGCAGCGCGACCCGCTCGTGGAGTACCAGCGCGAGGGTTTCGCCCTGTTCCAGTCGATGATGGGCCAGATCCGCGAGGAGACCGTCGGATTCCTCTTCAACCTCGAGGTGGAGGTGAACGCCGCGCCCAGCGAGGTGGGCGCTCCGACCGTCGAGGCGAAGGGGCTCACGCCTCCCGTGGCCCCGGCCGAGAAGCTCAGCTTCTCCGCGCCGAGCGACTCCGGTGGGGTCGAGGTGCGCAACCAGCGCGGTCAGATCGAGCAGGCGGCCACCGCCCGTGCGCAGCAGGCCGAGGAGAAGGCCGTTCCCGTCACGAGTGCGTTCGCCCGCACGGGTGGGGCGCCGACGGCCGGCTCGGGCGCGCAGCCGTCGAAGCAGGGCTCGTCGTCGCAGGGCTCCGGCAAGCAGGGTTCGGGTTCGGGTTCTGCCAAGCAGGGTTCGGCCCAGGGCGGCCAGAAGCAGGGTGGTTCGGCGCAGTCGTCGGGCCAGGGCGGCTCGAACAACCGTGCCCAGCGCCGAGCTCAAGGCAAGAAGAAGGCCTGATCTCCCGCGCCGACATCGGCGTACCGCACCTGTGCCCCGGGCTCTGACGCCCGGGGCACACTGCGCTCCCGGGGCATGAGTCCCGCCCAGCCTGATAGCACGAGGTGCGATCCGGCGGGATCGTGGGGCGCGATTGCGCTGCCCCGATCCACCGACCTGCGGCCGGGGGCCGCGCTGTCGAGAGCAACAGGGCCAAGAGCAGCACGGCCCAGAGCAACAGGGCTCAGAGCAACAGAGCTCAGCGAGGCTCGGCCCCGGGCGGGTCAGGCCCGGGTGGTCCGGCTCAGAGCACGTGCACCGCGCTGGCCCGCCAGCGGTCGCCGAGCGCCTCGAGCCGGAGCGCCACGGCTCGGGAACGCGCCCGGCCGTGCACGATCACCACTGCCTCGACCACGCCCGGACTCGGTTCGCCCAGCACCGTCGACCCCATGGTGAACGTGAGCCGCCCGGGGGATTCGCCCCTCGCCGCTCGTGCCCGCCGCGCCAGTACCACCCGCTTCAGCAGGTGGGCGTGCACATCGGCCGAGAGCCAGCGGGCGATCTGGTCGATGTCGCGGGTGCCCGCCAGCACCTCCACCACGCACCGGGCGAGATTCTCGGCCAGCGCACGAGGATCGGGATGGGCCATCGGAGGGGACGCGGACGGCGGCGCCGCGGCCGTCGATCGGGAGGGGGGAGCGGACGGCCGTCTGCCCGGTGCCGCGGCCGGAGTGAACCGGCGCGGCGCGACGGCGAGGGAGGGGGAGGTCACGATGGCTCCTTTCGCCCGCATGCTCGGAGTAAGCAATGCTCAACAAGGTGTCGGCGGCTGTACTCAACCAGTGTCGAGATTGCTTGTCCAGATGCGTTTGTGCCCTGTGGAATTCCCCGGCGAACTGGCCCCCTGAGTGGAGATTGCTCATACCACCCACCCCGCTCATCCTGATGGACTGTTCCTGCGCCGGAACATGACTTCCGGCCGGGACGCCCGTTCCCCCGACCTGTCGCTGTCCCGGCCGGATGAGACAGCTCCCGCGACCGCTTCGTAGGGAAACGCGGTCGCGGGAGCCTGATCTCGGCTGTGCCCCTACCGCGCCTGTGCCCCCCGCCCCCCACCCGCCGCGCCCGTGCTCTCGGGTGCCGCATCGTAGGCTAGAACCCGTGTCAACACTCAGCGACCTCGTCACCGCCCACGGCAGCTCCACCGAAGCCGACGTCGAGTGGCTGCACCTGCTCGTGAGCGACTGCCAACTGCTCGCCGACCTCGCCTTCGCCGACATCGTGCTCTGGGTTCCCACGCACGACGGCACCTTCGTGGCCGTCGCCCACTCCCGGCCGTCCAGCTCCGCCACCCTCTTCTACCGCGACTTCGTGGGTCAGACCATCAAGCCCGAGTGGCGCAAGCAGGTCACCGACGCCTTCGAGAGCGCCAAGATCGTCGACACCGCCGCCCCCGACTGGTACGAGGAGACTCCCACCCGCGTGCGCGCCGTTCCCGTACTGCGGCGGCTCTCGGCCAGCGAGCAGACCACGACGGAGCGGCCGATCGCCGTGATCACCCGGCACACCAACCTCAGCGAGGCGCGCACCCCCAGCCGCCAGGAGCTCACCTTCAACGAGTGCGCGAACGACCTGTTCGCCATGATCTCCGCCGGTGACTTCCCCGACCTGGGCGCGCCCACGGGGCCGCGACGCGGGGCCCCCCGTGCATCCGACGGCCTGATCAGGCTCGATGTCGACGGCATCGTCACCTTCGCCAGCCCGAACGGCCTGTCGGCCTTCAATCGCATGGGGTTCGCGGGCGAGCTCGAGGGCCAGTCTCTCGCCGAGGTCACCACCGGCCTGCTCGCAGGCCGGCTCATCGTCGACGAGTCGCTGCCCCTCGTGGTCACCGGGCGAGCTCCGTGGCGCACCGACATCGAGGCGCGTGGCGTGACGGTGTCGCTCCGCGCGATCCCCCTGCGCACCCGGGGACACCGCTTCGGTGCCATCGTGATGACCCGTGACGTCACCGAGCTCCGCCACCAGGAGCGGGAGCTCATCACCAAAGACGCCACCATCCGCGAGATCCACCACCGCGTCAAGAACAACCTGCAGACGGTGGCCTCCCTGCTGCGCATCCAGGCCCGGCGCACCCACTCCGACGAGGCTCGCGAGGCCCTCACCCAGGCGATGCGTCGCGTGGCCGCCATCGCTGTGGTGCACGACACCCTGTCCGAGGGCCTGAACCAGCGGGTCGACTTCGACACCGTGTTCGACCGGGTGCTGCTGCTCGTGGCCGAGGTGGCGTCGGCCCACAACACCACCGTGCATCCCAAGTCCACGGGCAGCTTCGGCGTGCTGCCGAGCGAGTACGCCACACCGCTGGCGCTCGCCCTCACCGAGCTGGTCACCAACGCGGTCGAGCACGGGCTCGCCGGTCAGGAGGGCGAGGTCGAGATCGCGGCCACCCGTTCCGAGGAGACCCTCACGGTCGAGGTGCGCGACAGCGGAACGGGCTTGCCCGAGGGCAAGGTGGGCTCAGGTCTCGGCACCCAGATCGTGCGCACCCTCATCCAGGGCGAGCTCGGCGGCACCATCGACTGGCACACCATGGTGGGCTCGGGCACGGTAGTGACCATCGAGATCCCCACCCGCTGGCTCAAGAAGCCCTGACGAGCGGATGCGCGGTGTGCGTTCAACACGACGACGCCCGGCTTCCGCAGATGCGGGCCGGGCGTCGGGGCGCCGAAGCGCGTGAGGTCTAGGAGGCGCGTCGTGCGCGAGCGGCGCGGCGCTTGAGGGCACGGCGCTCGTCTTCACTGAGGCCACCCCAGACACCGGAGTCCTGACCGGTCTCGAGAGCGTACTGCAGGCACACCTCGGTCACAGAGCAGCGTGCGCACACGGCTTTTGCCTTGTCGATCTGATCGACCGCGGGCCCGGTGTTCCCGACGGGGAAGAACAGTTCGGGGTCGGCTGTCAGGCAGGCGGCTTTGTCACGCCAATCCATAGCGGGAGCTCCTTTATTGCAGGGTGCTGCGGTCGAGATGACCGAGTGATTCGGGTAAAGGTCAAAGGCACGGTAGACGTTGCAGTCAGATCAGACTGCACCCGCTCACGTCTTCGTGAGCAACATTGACCTTCAATATGCTCGCATACTGGTATTGGCAAATCAAGGGTTTTCTCAGGAGTACAGGCGTGGATGACAAGGCGAACGACAGGCGAACACCCGGTGAACCCACCCCGTTCGACGACTCCCGGCGGCCCGCCCGGCCGGCCCTGCTCACCCTGCTCGCGGTGATCGTGGGGGCCGAGGCCCTGGTGATGGCCGGGGTGGTGGTGTGGCTCCTGGTCGAGCTCCTCACCGATCGGCCGGCCTCGTACGAGACGGCCCTCGCGATCGTGGTGCTGGCCGCCATCTCCGCCGTGTTCCTGGCCTTCGCGGCCCTTCACACCCTCCGCGCCGCGCCCTGGACCCGAGCGGCCACGCTCACCTGGCAGCTGTTCCAGATCGTGATCGCGATCGCCTGCTTCCAGGGCATCGTCGCATCACCCGAGGTGGGCTGGTGGCTCCTCGGATCCGCGGTGGCAGCCGTCATCCTGCTGTTCACCCCCGCGGTGGTCGAGGCTACGCGTCGAGTTTGAGCTTCTTGCGCAAAGACGCGACGTGGCCGGTGGCCTTCACGTTGTACAGGGCCAGGGTCACCACGCCCTCCTCGTCGATCACGAAGGTCGACCGGAGAACGCCCGTCACGACCTTTCCGTAGAGCGACTTCTCCCCCCAGGCTCCGTAGAGGCGGTGCACAGCCGTGTCGGGGTCGGACAGCAGCGTGAAGTTGAGGTTCTGCTCCTCCACGAAGCCCTTGAGCTTGGCCGGCTTGTCGCGCGAGATGCCGAGCACCGTGTAGCCGGCACTCTTCAGCGAGTTGAGGTTGTCACGGAAGTCGCACGCCTCGGTGGTGCAGCCCGGCGTGC
The DNA here is from genome assembly GCF_041927335.1 of Herbiconiux liangxiaofengii. Classification (NCBI taxonomy): domain Bacteria; kingdom Bacillati; phylum Actinomycetota; class Actinomycetes; order Micrococcales; family Microbacteriaceae; genus Herbiconiux; species Herbiconiux liangxiaofengii. Next base: position 118,068 of record NZ_JBHFHD010000016.1, read on the forward strand.
CCGCCTCGGGGTAGAAGTACACGATCACGCGCTGTCCGCGGTAGTCGCTGAGCGATCGCTCGACGCCCTCGGCGTCGAGCAGGGTGAACTCGGGTGCGGGCGTACCCGCTTCGATGCGCGCGGAGGTGTCGGTCATGCCTCCAGTATTTCGCACCCGACCGCCCTTCGGCGACGCCCCGGCGGTCGCGACTGAGTAGCAACTACTCCTCACTGTCGACGGATGCCGGCCAGGAGCATGAAGGCATGACGAACCGATCCCGATCCCTCGCCCTGGCCGCCTCGGCCGCCCTTCTGCTCGCTCTTTCCGCCTGCTCGGCCGGCGGGGCCTCCGGTGCCGGCCGCGCCGTCGGCGGCCCGTCGATCAGCGATGCCGCAGCGACCGCCGACCCCTCTCCCTCGGGGCCGGCAGGCCACGCCGATGTGTTCTCCCTGCACCCGGGTGACTGCCTGATCGACTCCGGCGACACGGAGGTCTCCGAGCTGCCCGTGCTCGACTGCTCCGCGCCGCACGACTTCGAGGCCTTCGCGGAGTTCGATCTCGCGGGCGCGGGGTATCCGGGCGACGAGGCGGTCTCGGCCGAGGCCCACTCGAACTGCACCGCCGCGTTCGACCCGTACGTCGGCATCGCCTACGACGCCTCGAAGCTCGACGTGCGCTTCCTCGCGCCCACCGAGGAGTCGTGGAGCGAACTCGACGACCGCACCGTGGTCTGCCTCGTGTTCGACCCCTCCGGCCCGCTCACCGGCAGCGTGCAGAATGCCAGGATCTGATCCCCGGCGTCCACGATTCGAGGGTTGATCAGGGCTGTTCGCCATCGCGCCGACAGCGGTTCGCGAAGGCCGCGAGAGCATGCTAATGTTGTCGACTGGCTCGCTAAGAGCCACGCACCTCTAGCTCAATTGGCAGAGCAACTGACTCTTAATCAGTGGGTTCTCGGTTCAAGTCCGAGGGGGTGCACCACACGCAGTCACACGAACCGCCCGGGAGCTCTCCCGGGCGGTTCGTCGTTCCTGGTGCGGTGTCGTTCCTGGTGCGGTGTCGTTCCTGGTGCGGTGTCGTCGGTGGCGCGAGCGCGTCAGGCGAGGCGCAGATCCGCCGCCCTGACGCGGGCGGGACGAACGGCCAGCACGGCCAGGGCTGCCAGCGCCGCCGTGACGGCCGCCCCGACGAACACGGATGAGAAGCCGGCGGTGAGGGCATCCGGAGCCGTCTGCCCGCTCTGGGCGGCACCGGCCGTCACCGATGCGGCGATCGTGCTGAGCACCGCCAGGCCGATGGCGCTGCCCACCTGCTGGCCCGTGTTCACGAGGCCGCCCGCGAGGCCGGCATCCGCATCGGCCACGCCGTGCATGGCCAACTGCGTCGCCGACACGAACGCTCCGCCGAGGCCGACGCCCACCAGGAGAGTGGGGCCGAGCAGTTGGGCCGCGAACTGCGCGTCGCTCGGGGCGGACGCCAGCCACAGCAGACCGGCGGCGAGCACCAGCAGCGAGCCCACGAGGGTGGGGCGGGCGCCGACTCGGGTGAGCACGGCCGGCACGGCTCCGGCCACCAGCACGAGTGCTCCGGCGAGAGGCAGCTGGCTGAGACCCGCGGTCAGGGCGTCGTAGCCGAGTACGGCCTGGCTGTACACCGAGAAGGCGAAGAACAGCGCCGTCATGGCCGCTCCCATCAGCAGCACGGCGATGTTGCCCGCGGTCACCGAGCGGTTCGCGAAGATCGAGAACGGCACGAGCGGGGCGGCGGAACGTCGCTCGACCAGGACGAAGGCGACGATGAGCCCGGCCGCCACCACGATCAGAACGAGGGTGAGCGGATGCGCGAAGCCGACCTGTTCGAACGCGGTCAGGGCGCCCACGAGGGCCACCAGGCCACCGGTGATCGTGGCCGCACCGGCGTAGTCGAGCGGTGCACTCGTGCTGGGCGCATGCCGTCGGATGAGCGCGGGGGCGAGCAGCAGCACCGCCGCGCCCACCGGGATGTTGACGAAGAACACGGCCTGCCAGCCGAGCGCCCCGGTGAGCACGCCGCCGAGGAGCACCCCCGCTGCGCTGCCGATGCCCGCCACCGCGCCCCAGATGCCGAGGGCCTTGGCGCGGTCTCCCGATTCGGGGAAGAGCCGGGTCACGAGGGCGAGCGCGGCCGGCGCCAGCAGGGCGGCCGAGGCACCCTGCACCGCGCGGGCGGCGAACAGCATCCCGCCGGACATCGAGAGCCCGGCGAGGGCGGAGGCGGCGACGAACCCGACCGTGCCGATGAGGAACAGCCTGCGGTGACCGAAGCGATCCGCGAGGCGGCCGCCGAGCAGCAGCAGGCCGCCGAACGGGAGCACGTAGGCGGTGATCACCCAGCTGAGGGCGGCGGTGTCGAGAGCGAGAGCCGCTCCGAGCGAGGGGAGCGCGATGTTCACGATCGACGCGTCGAGCACCACCAGGAACTGGGCGAGGGCCAGGATCGCGAGGGCGATCCAGCGGCGGGGAGAGGGGGACATGATGAGCCTTTCGAAGGGGTGCGTGACTGATCAGTCACTGATGTGGACACGAGAAAACGGCGCGAGCCGTTCAGGATTCAGAGGCGCTCGTCGAAATCGGGGTGGCGGAAGCCGTGTGCGATCAGCGACGCCCAGGGCGCCGAGTCGGAGTCGAGGCCGGTGGTGACGATGAGGTGGCAGAGCTGCCCGAAGGCGATGAAGCGCTGCACGTCGGCGTCGTCGGCGCCGGAGCGCGTCTTGGCGAACAGCGTGACCCGCTCGAGCCCCCGGCGCAGTGCGGCACGGATCTCGGGCACGTCGGCGGCGGACTGCGCGTGCACCTGCAGCATCAGCAGGCGCCGGTCGGCGATGAGGGAGGCGTAGGCGTCGCCCATCCGGTCGAGCACGTGTTCCGGCCTGCTGCCGGCATCCGCGCTCGAGGCGCCCGTTTCGAGCGCGCCGACCACCTGGCGGAAGCACTCGTCGAGCGCCGCCACGAACAAGGGCTCCTTGCCGGGGAACAGCTTGAACACGTAGGCCGGGGAGATCCCGGCACCCGTGGCGATCGTGGCCACCGAGGTTCCGAGGTAGCCCGACCGGGCGAACTCGGTGAGCGCCGAGTCGACCACGGCTCCACGCCGGACGTCGGCGGTGGAGAGAACGGATGCGCGTGCCATGTGAGTGACTGTACACTCACTCTTCGCGGAAATTCAACCCCCGTCTGAGGGGCAAGCCAGCCGGGGACTACGTAATCCGGTCGTCGCCGCTACGTAATCGGTGTCTCGGAGCCCGAGCCGTAGTGCCGGAAGTGAGTAGAACCTACTCAAGCGCGCGGCCCTCGCGCCGAGAAGGAGAACGACGATGTCAACCCTGAATGCCCACGGTAGCCCGCCCCGACACACCGACGCCGACGATGCAGCGAGGACTCGGCGAGCAGCCCGGAAGCCCGCGAACGCGGCCGACGGCACTCGCCTGCACGGCCGCGATCGCGCGTTCAACCAGATGGTCTCCGCCCTGACCCGCACGGCGCCGGGCCAGGTGGTGCTCGTCACGGGGGCGCGCGGAGTCGGTCGTTCCGCCCTGCTCGACGCGGTGGCCGCCGAGTTCGCGGACGAGCGCCCCGTTCACGTCATCCGGGGGCGAGCCGACCTGCGGCCCGTGGCTCTCGGTGCACTGGCCCCGGTGCTCGCGTCGCTGCCCGTCACCGGGTCGGACAGCGCCGCCGTGGTGGAGTTCCACCGGACCGTGAACGAGCCGGGCACCCTGCTCGTGGTCGACGACGCCGAGCTGCTCGATGCCGCAAGCCGCTGCCTGCTGGAGCAGGTGGTTCTCGAGGGGCGCGCATCCGTTCTGGTGTCGCGCGCGGTGGGCCGCCTCGTCGAGCCGACGGTCGATCCGCCGTCGTTCTGGCGGCACGCGGGGATCGTGATCGATCTGCCGCCCCTCGCCTCGTCGGACGCCCACGCGGTGGTGAAGGACCGGCTCGGCCCGAGTGTCGGCGCGGCGGCCGCCGACGAGATGGTGCGCCTCGCCGCCGGCAGCACCCGAACCCTCGTGGAGCTCGCCGAGGCCTCGATGGGTGCGTGTGATCTCGCCGACGACTCGGGGGAGTGGCGCACCGCCTGGACGCACCTGTCCGAGGGAGTGGTCGCCTCGCTGCCGGTCGATCCGCTCGCGGCCGACGAGTTCGTGGGCGACCTGCTCGCACTGCTCGCCGTGGCCGGAGACCTCCCGGTGGAACAGGGCGGCACCTCCGGGGTCTCGGCCGGCGCGACCCGGCTGGCCGAGGGGCTCGGGTACGTGAGCACCCGCCTCGCCGACGGGCGCATCTGGGTGAGCCTGGCGCATCCGTTGTTCGCCCCCGTGGTGCTCGCGACGGTGCCCGAGAGCGAGCGGCCCGGGTTCTCCGCCGCCGGCGCCGACATGCTCGACGGCTACCCCGTCCACGTGGTGCAGCGGGCCCTGCTGCAGCTCGCCGCCGGACAGCGGGTGGCCGCAGCCGCACTGCTCGACCTCGCCCGGCGCGAGCTCGGGGCGCAGCGGTACACCACAGCCATCACCCTCGGCGCGCACGCGGTGGAGGCCGGCGGCTGCGATCCGGTGCTGCGCTCGGCGGGCGAGTACGTGCGGGCGCAGGCGCTCTCGCAGATCGGCCGGGTGCGCGAGGCCAGCGAGCACTTCTCCGCCGCCTGGCGCGCGGTCGAGGAGGGTCGCGCACTGGTGCCCGGGGTCTTCATCACCCAGCTGGCGCAGGCGGAGGGCAACCATCTCGCCTTCCGGCTGCTGCAGCCCGAGCTCGCGGTGACGCGGGTCGAACCGGTGCTCGAGCATCTCGTCGATCCGGCGCTTCGATCGGTGGTGGAGTCCGATCTCGTGAAGTGGCGGCTGATGGCCGGTCAGGGCCTCTCGACCGACCTCGACTCGACCTCGATGCTCGGGCCGGTCGAGACCCCGAGTGATCTCAATCTCCTCATCATGACCGCGACCCTGCACACCATGGGCGGCAACCTCACCCTCGCCGGCGAGGCGGTGGTGCGTGGGCTGGCGGAGTGCGACCGGTTCAAGGACGTGCTGCCGAACGCTCGCGACCTGCTGCAGCTGTCGGAGGTGCTGGTGCTGTCGTTCACGGCGCGGTTCCCCGAGGCGAGAGCAGCGGCCCGGGCCAATCTCGCCCGCGCGGAATCGGCCAACCCGAGCGCCAGGGGCATCTGGAAGTTCGCTCTCGCCATGATCGAACTGCACACCGGCTCGCCCGCCCGTGCCTGGAAGTACATCACCGAGGGCCGTCGCGACCTGGTCTGGCGCGACGTGGCGGGCCTGCTGCCCACCGCCGACGCGCTCTCGGCCGCGGTCGCCGCCCGCACCGGCCGGTTCGCCATCGCCCGCAGCTGGCTCGATCAGCTCACACCCACCGAGGTGCGCGATCCCAAGGTCGAGCTGTACGCCTCGCTCGCCCGTGCGTGGGTGTCGGCCGCGGCGGGGCGACCGGGATTCGCCATCCGGAGCCTCGGGCCTGCGCTCCAGAAAGCGGCCGACGGCGGGCAGCGCTACCTGGCCGCACTCGTGGCCTACGAGGCGATCCGCATCGAGCCCGTCGTGGGAGCCACCGTGATGCTGCCCCATCTCATCGCCGCCCGGTCGGCGTTCCCCATCTGCGAATCCCACGCGAGGGCCGTCATCGCACGCAACGACGTGCTGCCCATCGCGAAGGAGCTCGCCGAGGCGGGCCTGCTCGGGCCGGCCATCGATGCGGCCCGATGGGCGGCCGACCATGCCGACGGCGACCTCGCACGGGCCTCCCGCGCGCACCGGCTGGCCGACTCGTGGACGGTGCGGGCGGGGGTGGCGATGGGCCATCGCCGTCGGCAGACGCATCCGCGCGTGATGCCGCTCACCGACCGCGAGTGGCAGCTCGCCTCGGGTGCCGCTTCGCACCGCACCAGTGCCGAGCTGGCGGCCGAGTACGGCATCTCGGTGCGCACCGTCGACAACCACCTGGCCCGGATCTACAAGAAGCTCGGTATCGCGAGCCGGCGCGAGCTCGCCGCCGAGCTCGGTGCGCTCCAGCTCGACGACCCGCACCACCGGCCGGGCGAGATGGAGTAGGAATTGCTCATCCCGCCACCGGTGGGGATGGCTCCACAATGGGCAATGGCATCCAGCCGGGTCATCACCGGCGCGACCGTCGCCGGCTCAGCCGGACAACCCGTTCCTTCGTCAGTTCGTGGTGGTGGGCGGTCGCGCGATGACCCACGGGTGGAGGCGGCCTTCGGGTGGTCGCCTCCACCCGTACTCGGGCTGCTGAGCTACTCGGGCTGCTGAGCTAACCGGGCCACTGAGCTACTCGGGCGGCTGAGCTAGTCGGGCTACTGTGATGCTCATGAACCAACGCGTCGACACGCTTCTCATCTTCGGTGCGAGCGGAGACCTCACGGCCCGCCTGCTGCTCCCCGGTCTCGCTCAGCTGCTCACCGATCAGCCCGACCGCACGCTCACGCTCATCGGGGCCGGCGGCATGGCCTGGAGCGACGAGCAATGGCGTGCCGTGGTGACGAAGTCGTTCTCGGAGGTCGACGCCTCGGGAGCAGCCGTCGACAGAGTCCTGGCCACGACCAGGTACGTCGAGGCCGACGTCACCGACCCGAAACAGCTGGGCGACCTGCTCGCCATGGCCACCGGTACCCCCGCCGTCTACTTCGCGTTGCCGCCCGCCGTGGCCGCTCAGGTCGTCACCACCCTGCAGAAGATCGACGTGCCGAAGGGGCTCACGCTGGCCCTCGAGAAGCCGTTCGGCATGGATGTCGTCACCGCGGAGGCGCTCAACGGCGAACTGGCGAAGCTCGTTCCCGAGAACCAGGTGCACCGGGTCGATCACTTCCTCGGCCGCTCGACGGTGTTCAACATCCTCGGGCTCCGCTTCGCGAACCGCATCTTCGAGCCGCTCTGGAGCTCGGAGCACATCGCGAAGGTCGACATCGTCTACGACGAGCAGCTGGGCCTCGAGGGCCGGGCGGGGTACTACGACAAGGCCGGCGCACTGGTCGACATGATCCAGAGTCACCTGCTGCAGGTGATGGCGGTGCTGGCCATGGAACCGCCGTCGACGCTCGGCCAGGACGACCTGCGCGACGCCAAGGAGCTCGTGCTGCGCGCCACGCACCTGTGGGCCGACGATCCGGTCGCCTCCAGCCGGCGGGCCCGCTACGTGGCCGGTACGATCGACGGTCGCGAGCTGCCGAGCTACGCCGCCGAGAAGGGCGTCGACCCGGCCCGCGAGACGGAGACGCTCGCCGAGGTGACGCTCGAGGTGCAGACCTGGCGCTGGAAGGGTGTTCCGATCACGCTCCGCTCGGGCAAGGCCCTCGGGGAGCGCCGCCGTCAGATCGTCATCACGTTCAAGCCCGCGCAGCAGTTGCCGGTGGGGCTGACGGGCGAGAGCCGCCCGACGGTGCTGCGCATCTTCCTGGCCCCGGATGCGATGTCGCTCGAGATCGACATCAACGGCCCCGGCGACCCGTACGCCCTCGAACGGGCGAGCCTCGAGGCGGTCTTCGGCGACGGGCAGCTGCTGGCCTACCGCGAGGTGCTCGCCGGCATCCTCGACGGCGACCCGACGCTCGGTGTGCGCGGCGACTCCGCGGTCGAGGGCTGGCGCATCCTCGAGCCGGTCATCGCCGCATGGCGCAACGACGAGGTCCCGCTGGCGGAGTATCCCGCGGGCAGCTCAGGGCCGGCCGACTGGGCACCGCTCGGCTGAGGGTCGCTCAGGCCGGGGTGCGGGCGGAGTCGGTGCGGCGGTGGGCGGCGGCGGCGGCCTCCACCTCGGCGTGGTGGGCGACGAGGGCGCGCAGGGCGTCGTCGTCGCGCGGGTCTGGGCCCGCGACATCCGGGGTCTGGGCTGCGGCCACGGCAGCACCCGAGACCGCACGGGCGAGTTCGCGAGACACCTCGACGCGCTCGACGGGGGCCAGCGCCGGACGCACCGGCTGCACGGCCCTGAGGCGCGGGGTGAACACGGCGGGTGCCGGAGCGGCCACGGCCGACGTCGACTTCACGGTGATGCCGTGCTCGGCGAGGTTGGCGACGATGTCGTGCGCGACGGAGCGGGCGAGTGCGGTGTGGAAGATGTCGTCGGTGTCGGCGGTGCTGCGGCGCGTGATGGCGAACGATCCCAGCGGGCCGAAGTTCTCCATCAGGGTCTGACTCACCAGCTCGTACAGGCGTTCCTGACTCACCGTGCTCTCGCGTTGAGCCTTCGCGCGACGCCTCCAGCCGATCATCGCAACTCCCTTCGCGCCACCCTTGTGTGAACAGTGTGCGGGCTGGGCATCCGCCGCCCCGTCAGACACGCCGCGTGCCCTGTCGCAATTGCCTGATTAGGCTGGGTTCCCGGGTCACCCGGGCCATCCGGAGACCCGCTGACCGAAGGGACCTCATGCCCGTCGAACGAACCTGGATCGCCTTCGCCATCGCCGCCGTGCTGGCCGCCGTGGCCGCCGTGCTGATCACCGCGCTGGTGACGCTGATCGTGCGCGCGGCTGCCCGCCGCCGACGCTGGCCCGACGCGCTGGTGCGGCGAGCCCGCATCCCGTTCCGCATCTTCCTGCTGGTGGTGCTGCTCTGGATCGCCACGAGCATCACCATCCCGGCGGGCGACTGGCGGCCGGTGGTCGACCAGCTCTTCCTCATCGCCACGATCGCGCTCGGTGCCTGGCTGGTGTGCGCGCTGGCCATCTTCTTCGAGGACGTGGCGCTCGCGAGGTACACCATCGACCGGCCCGACAACCGCATCGCGAGGCGGATGCGCACCCAGGTGCTCATCCTGCGACGGCTGGGCATCGCGGTGGTGATCGTGCTCGCGATCGGCGCCATCCTGCTCACCTTCCCCGGCGCGCAGGCCGTGGGCACGAGCGTGCTCGCCTCGGCGGGGCTGGTGTCGATCATCGCGGGTCTGGCCGCCCAGTCGACCCTGGCGAACGTGTTCGCGGGCATGCAGATCGCCTTCAGCGACGCGGTGCGCGTCGACGATGTGGTGATCGTCGAGAGCGAGTGGGGGCGCATCGAGGAGATCACGCTCACCTACGTGGTGGTGCACATCTGGGACGACCGGCGCATGGTGCTGCCGAGCACCTACTTCACCTCCAAGCCCTTCCAGAACTGGACCAGGCGCAACTCCGAGCTGCTCGGTTCGGTGGAGTTCGACCTCGACTGGCGCGTGACGCCGGGGGAGATGCGGGCCGAGCTCGCGCGCATCCTGGCCCGCACCGACCTCTGGGACCAGCGGGTGTCGGTGCTGCAGGTGACGGATGCGGTGGGCGGCTACGTGCGCATCCGCATCCTGGTGACGGCGGTCGACGCGCCGACCCTGTTCGACCTGCGCTGCTTCGTGCGCGAGGAGATGATCGCCTGGCTCTACCGGTCGAGCCCGCAGTCGATCCCGCGCTCGCGGGTGCGGATGATCGACGAGGAGCCCGACATCTCGCACGCGCCCGCGAAGGGCGAACGCGAGGCCGCCGGGCTCTTCCACGGCGACGTCGGTGCAGACGGCAGGGCGAGCTTGTTCACCGGGCCCATCCAGACCGCGCACATCCCACCTGAGGAGCAGTAGGCGAGGGGCGGGAGTTCAGGGGCGGGAGTTCAGGGGGAGCTGGGCGGCGCCTTGGGCTTCCGCGGGGCCTTGGGCCCCGCGGCATCCGAGTCGCCCGGCCCGGCTGCGCCACGGATGGGCGGCACCGGCCAGACGAAACGCGCGGATTGGCCGTTCTTGGCCAAGTAGACCTGTGCGGCCCGCGTGCCGAACCAGAGGAAGCGAACCAGCAGCACGACCAGGCCGAGCACCACGAGGAACGCCACCGCGGCCACCACGATCGAGAACGCGCCGCCCATCACGTGCGCCAGAACAGCCAGGATGCCACCGTCGCGACCGCCGAACATGTCAGCGACCGAGCTCGCGGGCGTCTTCGTCGGACTGCAGCACGCTGCCGACGGCGAGGGCCAGGGTGATGCCCCAGCTGAGCCACATCAGCACCAGGCGCCAGTCGCGCGGGCCCTTGCGGGTGGTCTGCACCACCGAGAAGCCGCCGATGATCGAACTGATGATGCTGCTGTTCAGGATGAATTTGCGCACGGCGGTCTCCGGGGTTGTCGACGATGTTTGAACCAACGCTACTCCGGGCCGGTCGGAGGTGCCCCTGGTAGTGTGATGAACGGAGATCCGGCCCGGATCCGTGCGGATCTGCTCGCCTCCCGGACTCGCTGAACGGACCCATGCCTTCCTCGAAACACACTTCCGACTCCTTCTCCTTCGTGGTGGTCTCGAACCGCCTCCCCGTCGACCGGGTGATCGGTGCCGACGGTGAACCGTCGTTCCGGGTCTCTCCTGGCGGTCTCGTGACGGCGCTCGAACCGGTGATGCGCGAGGCCGACGGCGCCTGGATCGGCTGGACCGGATCGGCCGACGACGAGACCGACCCGTTCGAGCACGACGGCATGCACCTCATCCCGGTGACGCTGAGCGCCGAGGAGGTGGAGCTCTACTACGAGGGCTTCTCGAACGACACGCTCTGGCCGCTCTACCACGACGTGATCGCGCCCCCCGCGTATCACCGCGAGTGGTGGGAGAGCTACGTGCGGGTGAACCAGCGTTTCGCCGACCGGGCCGCTGCCGTCACCTCTGACGGCGGCACGGTGTGGGTGCAGGACTACCAGCTGCAGCTCGTGCCCACGATGCTGCGCGAGCAGCGGCCCGACCTCACCATCGGGTTCTTCAACCACATTCCGTTCCCGGCATACGGCATCTTCTCGCAGCTTCCCTGGCGCACCCAGATCGTGGAGGGACTGCTCGGAGCCGACGTGATCGGCTTCCAGCGCACGGCGGATGCGGGCAACTTCACCCGCGCCGTGCGACGCCTCCTCGGCCACCAGACCAAGGGCACCGTGATCGACGTGCCGGTCGAGGCCGAGGTGGAGGTCAAGAGCGCCAAGCATCGCATCTCGCAGGTTGGCGACGACAAGCTCGTGCGCACGGTGGTGGCGAAGGCCTTCCCCATCTCGATCGACGCGGCCCGCTACGAGGAGCTCGCGCGACGCCCCGACATCCAGGAGCGCGCCCGGGAGATCCGCGAAGGGCTCGGCAACCCGAAGGTGGTGATGCTCGGGGTCGACCGGCTCGACTACACCAAGGGCATCGGCCACCGGCTGAAGGCCTTCGGCGAGCTGCTGGCCGACGGCACGGTCGAGGTGGAGGACGTGACGCTCGTGCAGGTGGCGAGCCCCAGCCGCGAGCGGGTGAGCGCCTACCAGAACCTGCGCGACGAGATCGAGCTCACGGTCGGCCGCATCAACGGCGACTTCGGCACCATCAGCCACACCGCCATCAGCTACCTGCACCACGGGTACCCGCGGGAGGAGATGGTCGCCCTCTACCTCGCGGCCGACGTCATGCTCGTCACCGCTCTCCGCGACGGCATGAACCTGGTTGCCAAGGAGTACGTGGCCTCGCGCTTCGACAACGACGGCGTGCTCGTGCTGAGCGAGTTCGCGGGCGCGAGCGACGAGTTGCGCACCGCGCTGCGGGTGAACCCCCACGACATCGAGGGGCTCAAGGAGTCCATGCTGCAGGCGATGGCCATGCCGAGGAGCGAACGGTCCCGGCGGATGCGCGCGATGCGCAAGCGGGTGCAGGAGAACGATGTGGCGCGCTGGTCGTCGTCGTTCCTCAGCACGCTCACCACGCCCTCCGACGGGCTCGCCCTGCCCAAGGCGAACCTCGCCGCGACGAAGCCGGTGGTCGACGAACCGGGCGCCGTCGAGGCGGAGGAGGCCGACTGATGGGCGCATCCGTCACCCCCGCCCTGCAGGCCGAGCTCGAACGGCTCGCGACCACCCCGGTGCTGCTGGTGGCCGTCGACTTCGACGGCACGCTGGCGCCCATCGTCGACCGGCCGGCGGATGCGCGGGCCTTGCCCGCGGCCCGATCCGCCGTTCTGGCCCTGCTCGACCTGCCCCGGACGAAGGTGGCCTACGTCTCCGGCCGCGCGATGGCGAGCCTGGAGGCCGTGAGCGATCTGCCGGAGACCGCCCTGCTGGCCGGATCGCACGGGGTGGAGGTGCGCACCGAGGGGCACACCTCGCTGGACCTCACGCCGGAGGAATCCGCGCTGCGGGAACGGCTCGGAGCGGCGCTCACCGCGGTGGCCGACCCGCTCGAGGGCGTGTGGATCGAAGAGAAGCCCGCGGGCTTCGGCGTGCACACCCGGCTGGCGTCCGCCACCGACACGGCGTCGGCCGAGGCGGCAGCCCTCGCCGCCACCGAGGCCGATGTCGACGCGCTCACGGTGCGGCACGGTCAGGACATCCTGGAGTTCTCGGTGCGCGGCACCACCAAGGGCGACGCCGTGGCACGCCTGCGGGAGCAGACCGGGGCCACGGCCGTGCTCTTCGCGGGCGACGACGTGACCGACGAAGACGGCTTCGGGGCGCTCGGCGACGGCGACCTCGGAATCAAGGTGGGGTCGGGCGACACGGCGGCGCGTCACCGGGTCGCCGGCCCCGAGGAGATGGCGGCGGCGCTCGCCGTGCTGGTCGAGGCCCGCCGGCAGTACTTCTCCACAGCGGGCCACTGAGCGTGGGGTTTCCCCAGAGCGGGCGGGGAGTGCCGGAGCACGGGCCGGACAGATCTAAACTTCTCCCATGCCGGAAATAGACATGAAGCCGCGTAGCCGCACCGTCACCGATGGAATCGAAGCCCTCACCTCCCGCGGGATGCTGCGAGGCGTCGGCATGGGCGACGGCGATTGGGAGAAGCCGCAGATCGGCATCGCGAGCTCGTGGAACGAGATCACCCCCTGCAACCTCTCGCTCGAGCGTCTCGCGCGAGCCTCGAAGGAGGGCGTGCACTCCGGTGGCGGGTACCCGCTGCAGTTCGGCACCATCTCCGTGAGCGACGGCATCTCGATGGGGCACGAGGGGATGCACTTCTCCCTCGTCTCGCGCGAGGTCATCGCCGACTCCGTCGAGACCGTCATGATGGCCGAGCGCCTTGACGGCTCCGTGCTGCTGGCGGGCTGCGACAAGTCGCTGCCCGGAATGCTGATGGCCGCCGCCCGGCTCGACCTGGCCTCCGTGTTCCTCTACGCCGGGTCGATCGCGCCGGGCTGGGTGAAGCTCTCCGACGGCACGGAGAAGGACATCACGATCATCGACTCCTTCGAGGCCGTCGGCGCCGTGCGCGCGGGCCGTATGTCGATGGAGGATGCGCACCGCATCGAGTGCGCCTTCGCCCCGGGCGAGGGCTCGTGCGGCGGCATGTACACGGCCAACACCATGGCCAGCGCCGCCGAGGCGATGGGCATGAGCCTGCCGGGGTCGGCCTCGCCCGCCGCGGCCGACCGCCGCCGCGACTACTTCGCGCACCGCTCCGGCGAGGCCGTGGTGAACATGCTGCGCCTCGGCCTCACCGCGCGCGACATCATCACCAAGAAGTCGCTCGAGAACGCCATCGCCGTGGGCATGGCCTTCGGTGGCTCCACCAACCTGGTGCTGCACCTGCTCGCCATCGCCGCCGAGGCCGACGTGGAGCTCACTCTGGCCGACTTCAACAAGGTGGGCGACAAGGTGCCGCACATCGGCGACCTCAAGCCCTTCGGCCGCTTCGTGATGAACGACGTCGACCGGCACGGCGGCGTGCCGGCCGTGATGAAGGCGCTGCTCGACGAGGGCCTGCTGCACGGCGACGCCATGACGGTCACCGGCAAGACGGTGGAGGAGAACCTCGCCGAGATGGACATCGCGCCGCTGGACGGCGAGGTGCTGCGGCCCCTGTCGAACCCCATCCACAAGTCGGGCGGCCTCACGGTGCTCACCGGTTCGATGGCGCCCGAGGGTGCCGTGGTGAAGTCGGCCGGCTTCGACGCCGACGTGTTCGAGGGCCCGGCGCGGGTGTTCGAGCGCGAGCGGGCTGCCATGGATGCGCTCACCGAGGGGCGCATCAACGCGGGCGACGTGGTCGTCATCCGCTACGAGGGCCCCAAGGGCGGCCCCGGAATGCGCGAGATGCTCGCCATCACCGCCGCCATCAAGGGCGCCGGTCTCGGCAAGGATGTACTACTATTGACCGACGGCAGATTCTCAGGCGGCACAACCGGCCTGTGCATCGGCCATATAGCACCCGAAGCGGTCGACGCAGGTCCGATCGCCTTCGTGCGCGATGGTGATCTAATACGGGTCGATATCGCAGCTCGCTCGCTCGACCTACTTGTCGGGCCCGAAGAGCTTGCAGCTCGCCGAGACGGCTGGGCTCCACTTCCTCCGCGCTATACCCGTGGCGTTCTCGCGAAGTACTCCAAACTCGTGCACTCCGCTGCGGTGGGCGCGATCACGGGGTAGCGTCGCGCATCCACCTACCGTGCTCTCTGACTGAGGAAACAACCATGTCCACGGACGCTTTCCCCGTGCCAACCAAGAAGTCGCCGTCGAGCGCCGAACCCGAGATCCTCACCGGATCGGGTGCGGTTCTGCGTTCGCTCGAGCACCTGGGCGTCAAAGACGTCTTCGGGTTGCCCGGCGGCGCGATCATCCCGTTCTACGACGAGCTGATGACGCAGGACAAGATCCGCCACATCCTCGTACGCCACGAGCAGGGCGCCGGCCACGCGGCCGAGGGCTATGCGGCCGCGAGCGGCAAGGTCGGGGTGGCCATCGCCACCTCCGGACCGGGTGCCACCAACCTCGTCACCGCGATCGCCGACGCCTACATGGACTCGGTACCGCTCCTGGCCATCACCGGCCAGGTGTTCTCGCACCTGATGGGGACGGACGCCTTCCAGGAGGCCGACATCGTGGGAATCACGATGCCGATCACCAAGCACTCCTTCCTGGTGAAGCGGGCTGAAGACGTGCCGGCCACCATCGCGGCGGCCTACCAGATCGCCTCCACCGGCCGCCCCGGCCCGGTGCTGGTCGACATCACCAAAGACGCCCAGCAGGCGTCGGCGCCCTTCGTCTGGCCGCCCAAGGTCGACCTGCCGGGGTACCGGCCCATCACCAAGGCTCACGGCAAGCAGATCCAGGCCGCGGCCCAGCTGCTGGCCGAGGCCAAGAAGCCGGTGTTCTACGTGGGCGGCGGTGTCATCCGCGCCGAGGCCTCGGCCGAGCTGCTGCAGCTCGCCGAAGCGACCGGTGCTCCGGTGGTCACCACGCTCATGGCGCGCGGTGCCTTCCCCGATTCGCACCCGCAGCACCTCGGCATGCCGGGCATGCACGGAACGGTGCCGGCGGTGCTGGCCCTGCAGGAGAGCGACCTTCTCATCTCACTGGGCGCGCGCTTCGACGACCGCGTCACCGGCAAGGCGAGCGAGTTCGCTCCGAACGCCAAGGTGGTGCACGTCGACGTCGATCCGGCCGAGATCTCGAAGATCCGCATCGCCGACGTGCCGATCGTGGGCGACGCGAAAGACGTCATCGCCGACCTCATCCAGGCCTACGCCGAGGTGGCGGGCGGCACGCCCCTCGACCTCGAGGAGTGGTGGACCTACCTGCGCGGGCTGCAGGAGGAGTTCCCGCTGGGCTACTCGGAGCCCACCGACGGACTGCTCGCCCCGCAGTACGTGATCAAGCGCATCGGCGAGCTCTCGGGCCCCGAGGCGGTCTACGCCTCCGGCGTCGGCCAGCACCAGATGTGGGCGGCGCAGTTCATCAAGTACGAGCGGCCCCACGCCTGGCTCAACTCCGGTGGCGCCGGCACGATGGGGTACTCGGTGCCCGCGGCCATGGGCGCGAAGGTCGCCGAACCGGAGCGCACCGTGTGGGCGATCGACGGTGACGGCTGCTTCCAGATGACCAATCAGGAGCTCGCCACCTGCACGATCAACGACATCCCGATCAAGGTCGCCATCATCAACAACTCCTCGCTCGGGATGGTGCGCCAGTGGCAGACCCTGTTCTACGACGGGCGGCACTCCTTCACCGACCTGAACACCGGGCACGAGACGCGCATGGTGCCCGACTTCGTGAAGATGGCGGATGCGTACGGTGCGCTGGGCATCCGGGTCACGAAGCCCGAGGAGGTCGACGCGGCCATCAAGCTCGCCCTCGAGACCAACGACCGCCCGGTGGTGATCGACTTCATCGTGTCGGCTGACGCGATGGTGTGGCCGATGGTGCCGCAGGGCGTGAGCAACAGCTTCGTGCAGTACGCCCGTGAGCACGCACCGGAATGGGATGGGGAGTAGACCATGAGCACGCACGTTCTGAGCCTCCTCGTCGAGGACAAGCCGGGTCTGCTGACCCGCGTGGCCGGGTTGTTCGCCCGCCGCGGCTTCAACATCGAGTCGCTCGCCGTCGGTCACTCCGAGATCCCGGGCCTGTCGCGCATCACCGTGGTGGTCGACGTCGAGGAGCTGCCGCTCGAGCAGGTGACCAAGCAGCTGAACAAGCTGATCAACGTCATCAAGATCGTCGAGCTCGACCCGGCGCAGTCGGTGCAGCGCGAGCACCTGCTCATCAAGGTGCGCGCCGACAACACCACCCGGTCGCAGGTGCTCGAGGCCGTCACGCTCTTCCGGGCCCGCGTCGTCGACGTGGCGACGGATGCGCTCGTGATCGAGGTCACGGGCGACTCCGGCAAGACTCAGGCCTTCCTCAGGGTGCTCGAGCCCTACGGCATCAAGGAGATCGCCCAGTCGGGCCTTCTCGCGATCGGCCGCGGCGGCAAGAGCATCACCGAACGCGTCTTCAAGAACTGACCATCAGCCCCATAACAAGGAGAAAACACACGTGACCGAGATCTTCTACGACCAGGATGCCGATCTGTCCCTGATCCAGGGCAAGAAGGTGGCCGTCGTCGGCTACGGCTCGCAGGGCCACGCCCACGCCCTCAACCTGCGCGACTCGGGTGTCGAGGTCGTCGTGGCGCTCAAGGAGGGGTCGAAGTCGATCCCCAAGGCCGAAGAGGCCGGCTTCACCGTGCTCTCGGTGGCCGAGGCCACCTCGTGGGCCGACGTCATCGTCATCCTCGCGCCGGACCAGCACCAGCGCGGCATCTATGCCGCCGACATCCAGCCGAACCTCGCCGACGGCAAGACCCTCGTCTTCGGCCACGGCTTCAACATCCGCTTCGGCTACATCGAGGCGCCCGAGGGCGTCGACGTGATCATGGTCGCCCCGAAGGGCCCGGGTCACACCGTGCGCCGCGAGTACGAGGCCGGCCGCGGCGTTCCCGTGATCGTCGCCGTGGAGAAGGATGCCACCGGCTCCGCCTGGGACCTCGCCTGGAGCTACGCCAAGGGCATCGGCGGCCTTCGTGCCGGCGGCATCAAGACCACCTTCACCGAGGAGACCGAGACCGACCTGTTCGGCGAGCAGGCCGTGCTCTGCGGCGGCGTCTCGCAGCTGGTGCAGTACGGCTTCGAGACCCTCACCGAGGCCGGCTACCAGCCGCAGATCGCCTACTTCGAGGTGCTGCACGAGCTGAAGCTCATCGTCGACCTGATGTGGGAGGGCGGCATCGCCAAGCAGCGCTGGTCGGTCTCCGACACCGCCGAGTACGGCGACTACGTCTCCGGCCCCCGTGTGATCGACCCGCACGTCAAGGAGAACATGAAGGCCGTCCTCGACGACATCCAGTCGGGTGCGTTCGCCAAGCGCTTCATCGACGACCAGGATGCCGGGGCTCCCGAGTTCCTCGCCCTGCGCGAGAAGGGTGCCGCGCACCCCATCGAGGCCACGGGCAAGGAGCTCCGCGCCCTCTTCGCCTGGAAGCAGCAGGACGCCGACTACACCGACGGATCAGCCGCGCGCTGATCCCCTGCGGTACTGGAGGGGCCCCGGAGCACACGTTCCGGGGCCCTTCCCCGTTCCGTACCGTGTGCGGGGGCCGCGGACGGCGCCGAGCCGTCCCGTCCCGCCCTCTGAGGCGCGGCAGAGGGCGATCTGCGACGGCTCGGCGACCAGGGTGCGTGCGCCCCCGTACTGCGGGTGGGGCACCGGTGCCCGGTAGGGTGAGGGCATGAGCGATCCGCGCGACGACGAGGCCCTCGGGTGGGCCGGGGATGACGATCCGACCCTCGTTCCCACGAGCACGACCGCGAGCACGGGTGCCAGCGCGAAGACCGGCGCCCGCGCCGGGACGGGTGCCGAGGCCGTGCCGCGCACGGTGCTCGACGAGGCGGAGGAGGCTGAGGACCGCGCGGTCGAACGCGAGCTGGCCGAGGCCGAGGCGGCATCCGCTCAACTCGGCTCCGCCGCCCTGATCGCCCTCGGCGTGCTCGGCGGCGTGTACCTGCTCTACACGATCGGCTGGGTGATCGTGTTCACCCGCTACGAGGTGGCCTCGGAGATGACCTTCGGCGTGTTCAGCGACCTCATCTCCCGCACCCTCGCCGTGGCCGCCGCCCCGCTCTGGTTCGTGGCCACCCTCACGCTCACCCAGCGGCGCGACCTGCGCTACCGCTTCCTCTGGCTCGTGATCGGAGTGCTCGTGCTCGTGCCCTGGCCGTTCCTGATCGGGGGCGGGGCATGAGCGCCGGCTCCACCGCGGCGACGCCCGCGAAGCGCGGGTTCCGCACGTTCGGCAAGGCGGGCTGGGCTGTGGCGCTGGTGTTCGCGTTCCTCTACGCGTACCACCTGTGGGGTGGGCTGGCGAACCTCATCGGAGTCGTCTCGCTGCTGAACAGCTTCGGCACGGCGCCCGACGGCGGCCTGTGGGCGCTCATCATCGGCTACGCCATCGTGCCCGTCGTGGTGTACCTGGCGGCCCTGCTGGTGGGGCGCACGCTGCGTACCTGGGAGCGCGCGGTGGTGTTCATCGTGGGCTTCGCCGTGGTGTCGGTGGTGTCGCTGAGCCTGCTCGCGCTGTAGGCCTGCCGCGCTGTAGATCTGCTGGCGCCTTAGGCCTGCGCGCATCCGGAACAGGCCGGGCGTTCTCGAAGAGGGCTAGAAGAACGCGACCAGCAGGATGAGCGCCGCCAGCACGATCTGCCCGATCAGTCGCGGCACGAACGGGATGGCGAGGGCCCCGAATCGGTCGCGCCGGCCGGCCGCGTAGGCGTTCGCCGGGAACACGCAGGCGAGGAAGACCACCAGCGCCAGCCCGGCCGCCACCCGCGTCGGCGGGAACACGAGCCCCAGGCCGCCGGCGATCTCGCACACCCCCGTGAGGTACACCAGGTTCAGCGGCGACAGGATGCCGGTGCGACGCAGCCGCGGCGGGATCATCGCAGCCATGGTGCGCGCCGAGCCCGGCACGAAGTGGTTCACGCCCATCAGCACGAACACGGCGGCGATGAGCAGGCGGAGCACGTCGAGGACGACGCCCGACGTCATGAAGTCCATCCGCCCATTCTGCCTGCACTACGCTGGACGGGTTCCCCACCGCAGAACCGAAGGACCCGTCGTGTCGAAGCCGGTCGTGCTGATCGCCGAAGAACTGTCCCCCGCCACCGTCGACGCTCTCGGGCCCGACTTCGACGTTCGAAACGTCGACGGCACCGACCGCGTCGCGCTGCTCTCGGCGCTCGCCGACGCCGACGCCGTGCTCGTGCGCTCGGCCACGAAGATCGATGCCGAGGCCATCGCCGCGGCACCCCGGCTGAAGGTCGTGGCCCGCGCCGGCGTGGGCCTGGACAACGTCGACATCAAGGCGGCCACCACCGCCGGAGTGATGGTGGTGAACGCCCCGACCTCGAACATCATCTCGGCGGCCGAGCTCACGGTGGGCCACATCCTGAGCCTCGCCCGGCACATCCCCGCCGCGCACGCCGCGCTGGCCCAGGGGCAGTGGAAGCGCTCGGCCTACACCGGCGTGGAGCTGTTCGAGAAGACCGTGGGCATCATCGGTCTCGGCCGCATCGGCGCCCTGATCACCGCGCGCCTGCAGGCGTTCGGCGTGAACGTTATCGCCTACGACCCCTACGTCACCAGCGCCCGCGCGCAGCAGCTCGGCGTCACCCTGGTGACCCTCGACGAACTGCTCGCCCAGAGCGACTTCATCACCATCCACATGCCGAAGACGCCCGAGACCACGGGCATGATCGCCGACGAGCAGCTCGCGCTGATGAAGCCCACCGCGTTCATCGTGAACGTGGCCCGCGGCGGCCTGATCGACGAGGATGCGCTCCACCGCGCACTCACCGGCGGCGTCATCGCGGGTGCGGGCCTCGACGTGTTCGTGAGCGAGCCGCCGAAGGACTCCCCGCTGCTGGCCCTGCCCAACGTGGTGGTCACGCCCCACCTCGGCGCCTCCACCGACGAGGCCCAGGAGAAGGCGGGCGTCTCGGTGGCCAAGTCGGTGCGGCTCGCGCTCTCGGGCGAGCTGGTTCCGGATGCCGTCAACGTGGCCGGCGGGGTCATCGACCCGTACGTGCGCCCCGGCATCGGTCTGGTCGAGAAGCTCGGGCAGGTGTTCTCCGGTCTCGCCGGCAGCCCGCTGACCAGCATCGACGTGGTGGTGAAGGGCGAGCTCGCCGACTACGACGTGAGCGTGCTGAAGCTCGCCGCCCTCAAGGGCGTGTTCACCAACGTCGTGTCGGAGACGGTGTCGTACGTCAACGCGCCGCTGCTCGCCGAGCAGCGCGGGGTGGCCGTGCGACTCATCACCGACGCCGAGTCGGCCGAGTACCGCAACGTCATCACGCTCACCGGCGCCCTGAGTGACGGCTCGCAGATCTCGGTCTCCGGCACGCTCACCGGCACGAAGCAGATCGAGAAGATCGTCGAGATCAACGGCTACGACGTCGAGGTGCCGTTCGCCGAGCACCTGATCGTGATGCTCTACACCGACCGCCCGGGCATCGTGGCGGTGTACGGCAAGGAGTTCGGCGAGGCCGAGGTGAACATCGCGGGCATGCAGATCGCCCGGCACGAGGCCGGCGGCAAGGCGCTGAGCGTACTCACCGTCGACTCGCCCGTGCCCGACGGCCTGCTCGAGAAGCTGCGCACGTCGATCGAGGCCGACCTGATGGTGGAGGTGGACGTCGTCGAGGGCTGATCGCCCATAAACTCGGGTCATGGTTCGGACGATCAGACTTGCGCTCATTCCCGGGGACGGCATCGGACCGGAGGTGGTGGCCGAGGCCGTGAAGGTTCTCGAGGCCGTGGCTCCGGGGGCCGACGTGGAGTTCGAGAAGACGCACTTCTCGCTCGGCGCCGCCCGCTTCCTCGAGACCGGTGACGTGCTCACCGACGACGACCTGGCCGCCATTGCGGGGCACGACGTCATCCTGCTCGGCGCCGTCGGGGGAGTGCCGGGCGACCCGCGGCTGAAGAACGCGAACATCGAGCGCGGCCTGCTGCTGAAGCTGCGCTTCTCCCTCGACCACTACGTGAACCTGCGCCCCACGGTCATCTACCCGGGCGTTCCGTCGCCCCTCGCCGAGCACGGCGACGTGGACTTCGTGGTGGTGCGCGAGGGCACCGAGGGGCCCTACGTGGGCAACGGCGGAGCCATCCGCGTCGGGACGCCGCACGAGGTGGCCAACGAGGTCTCGGTGAACACCGCCTACGGAGTCGAGCGCGTGGTGCGGGATGCGTTCGCCCGCGCATCCGCTCGTCGCAAGAAGCTCACTCTGGTGCACAAGACCAACGTGCTCACCTTCGCGGGCGGGTTGTGGAAGCGCATCGTCGACGAGGTGGGGGCCACCTTCCCAGAAGTGGCCGTCGACTACCTCCATGTCGACGCCGCGACCATCTTCCTGGTCACCGATCCTGCTAGATTCGATGTCATCGTCACGGACAACCTCTTCGGCGACATCCTCACCGATCTGGCCGGCGCGATCAGCGGCGGCATCGGGCTGGCGGCCTCGGGCAACATCAACCCCGACGGCGCGTTCCCCTCGATGTTCGAACCGGTCCACGGATCAGCTCCCGACATCGCGGGGCAGCAGAAGGCCGATCCCACGGCCGCCATCCTCTCGGCAGCACTGCTGCTCGACCACGTCGGGCTGGCGGATGCGGCCGGCCGGGTGCGTCGGGCCGTCGAGGCCGACATCTCCTCCCGAGACGGATCGGCCCCGCGCACGACCACACAGATCGGCGACGCCATCGTCGCCGCGATCGGCGCCCCAGAACCCACTCCGACCCACTGATCGAAAGACAGGCCATGACCATCCGAGAGTCGTCCACGTTCCCCCTCCGCTTCGAGCTCACGCCCTCGCAGGCCGCACGCGACGAGGCGGAGCGCGAGGTCATCCTCGCCGACCCCGGGTTCGGCAAGCACTTCACCGACCACATGGTGAAGATCGACTGGACGGTCGACGACGGCTGGCACGACGCGAGCGTCATCCCCTACGGCCCGCTGCTGCTGGATCCCTCGGCCGCGGTGCTGCACTATGCGCAGGAGATCTTCGAGGGCCTGAAGGCCTACCGGCACGCCGACGGCTCGATCTGGACCTTCCGGCCCGAGAAGAACGCCCAGCGGCTGCAGCGCTCCGCCCGCCGGCTGGCGCTGCCCGAGCTCGCGGTGGACGACTTCATCGAGTCGCTGAAGCAGCTCGTGGCGGTGGACGGATCCTGGGTGCCGGACGCTCCGGAGACGAGCCTGTACATCCGGCCGTTCATGATCGCCAACGAGTCGTTCCTCGGCGTGCGGCCCTCGCAGCGGGTGGCCTACTACGTGATCGCGAGCCCCGCGGGCGCCTACTTCCCGGGCGGGGTGGCCCCCGTGTCGATCTGGCTGTCGACCGAGTACTCCCGCGCCGGGCGCGGCGGCACCGGTGCGGCCAAGTGCGGTGGCAACTACGCGGCCTCGCTGCTGCCCCAGCAGGAGGCCTACGAGAACGGATGCGCCCAGGTGCTCTTCCTGGACGGCGAGACCGGGCAGCACATCGACGAGCTCGGTGGCATGAACATCTTCTTCGTGCACGCCGGGGGGAAGATCGTGACCCCGCGGCTCACCGGAACCATCCTCGAGGGCATCACCCGCGACAGCATCATCCAGCTCGCGAAGGATCGTGGGCTCACGGTGGAGGAGCGCGACGTGACGGTGGAGGAGTGGCGTCAGGGCGTGGCCGACGGCAGCATCACCGAGGTGTTCGCCTGCGGCACGGCCGCCGTGATCACGCCCATCTCGGCGCTGAAATCGGCCGACGGCGTGATCGGCGACGAGAGCGCGGCGGCCGGTGAACTGACCATGTCGATCCGCCAGGAGCTGACCGACATCCAGTACGGCCGCATTCCCGACCGCCACGGCTGGCTCACTAGGCTCGACGCATGAAGATCGCACGGTTCAGTCACAACGGCGCCATCAACTTCGGCATCCTCGACGAGGGCGAATCGGGTGGCACCGACCTGGTGGTGCTGAACGGCGACCCGCTGTTCTCGGGGTTCGACACGACGGGCGAGCGCATCCGTCTCGCCGACGTGACGCTGCTGGCGCCCGTCATCCCGCGCTCGAAGGTGATCGGCATCGGCAAGAACTACCTCGACCACGTGGCCGAGATGAACACCGGTGAGGCCCCGGCCGAGCCGCTGATGTTCCTGAAGCCCAACACCTCGGTGATCGGCCCCGGCGACCGCATCGTGCGGCCGGCGCAGTC
Source organism: Herbiconiux liangxiaofengii (assembly GCF_041927335.1). NCBI lineage: Bacteria > Bacillati > Actinomycetota > Actinomycetes > Micrococcales > Microbacteriaceae > Herbiconiux > Herbiconiux liangxiaofengii. Next base: position 141,568 of record NZ_JBHFHD010000016.1, read on the forward strand.
GACCCGGGTGGACTTCGAGGGCGAGCTGGCGGTGGTGATCGGTCGCGTGGCCAAGAACGTGAAGGCGGGCGACGCCGCGAGCGCGATCTTCGGTTACACCGTGGCCAACGACGTCACCGCGCGCGACCTGCAGAAGAGCGACGGACAGTGGACGAGGGCCAAGGGTTTCGACACGTTCTGCCCGCTCGGCCCGGTGATCGAGACAGAGTTCGACCTCGAGGCCGCCACGGTCGAGACCCGGCTGAACGGCGTGCTCGCGCAGAGCGCGCCGGTGACCGACATGATCCACTCGGTGGCCGAGATCGTGGCGTACGCCTCGTCGGTGTTCACGCTGCTGCCGGGCGACGTCATCCTCACCGGGACGCCGGCAGGCGTGGCCGCGATGGAGGCCGGCGACACCGTGGAGATCGAGATCGCGGGCATCGGGGTGCTGTCGAACCCGGTGTTCTGAGCTTCGGGCGGCGCTGAGCCTCAGTCGGCATTGAGCTTGCGGCGGCGCTGAGCCTCAGTCGGCGGTGGGGCTCTCCGCCACCAGTTCGAGAGCATCCAGGGCCGCTCCGAGGTGCTCGATCTGCGCCTCGTCGAGCTCGTCGAAGAGGGCCAGCACCCGCTCGGCGCGCAGGCGACGCGCGCGCAGGATGGCCTCGGCGCCGGCCTCGGTGGCGCTGACGAAGAACGACCTGCCGTCATCCGGATCGGCGCTGCGGCTGGTGAGCCCCCGGCTCTCGAGCTCGGCCAGCAGGCGGGTGATGGTGGGGGCGGCGACCCGCTCGGCCCGGGCGAGGTCACCGGGGCGGATCGGGCCGTTGCGCACGACGATCGACAGCGCAGACACCTGACCCGGGGTGAGGTCGCCTGCCGGGCGGATGCGGCGGTTCAGTCGGCCCACCGCGAGCGCGAGCCGCGCGGCGATCTCGGCTCGGTCGGAGCCGTGGTTCTCGGTCATCAGGGAGCTTTCGGGTCACCGGAGCGAACAGTTCCGATGAGTCTCGCACACCCGTCATCCGTTCGCGGTCTGCCTCGTCACGAACTCGAGCACCTCGTCGGCCACGGCGCGCCAGCCGGAGTCGATCGTGAGCGAATGGCCCCGGTTCGGCATCTCGATGAACTCGGTGAGACCCGGGTTCTTCTGCTGCAGCGTGTAGGCCGACTCGGCGATGGCGCGGGGAACGGTGTTGTCGACCTCGCCCGAGACGATCAGGAGGGGCCCGCGCGCCGGATTCTTGGTGTCGACCTTGGTCTCGGCGAACGGGTTGAGGTTGGCCGTGGCCGCCTGGAAGAGCGGTACCCCGGATGCGGCGACGTGGTAGGTCTCGTACAGGTCGGCGGCCTCGTCGTCGTCGAGCGCGTTGGCCCAGCCGAACCGGAACTGCTCCAGGGTGAGCGACACCGCCCGGCGCAGGTTGAGCGGGTTGCCGAGCACGGGAGCGGCGGATTTCAGCGACGACACCGGGAGCGGCAGCACGCCCTGGAACGGGGCGGGGTCGATGGCCACGGTGGCCTCGGCGGCGCCGGTGCCCGCGATCTTCTGGGCGATCAGTCCGCCGAAGGAGTGCCCCACCACGGCCGGTGCGAGGGTGAGGGCGTCGATGGCCTCGAGGTAGTGGTCGGTGACCTGCTTGACCATCTTGTGGGCGAAGACATCCGGATCGCGGCGCGCCTCCTCGACGCTGTCGGGGTCGTCGGGCCAGCCGGGGGCGATGGTGGTGAAGCCGTTCTCCTCGAACAGGTCGCGCCAGGGGCGCCAACTGCTGGAGAGCAGCCACAGGCCGTGCACGAACACCACGGGCTGCAGCCCGGAGTCGTTGGCGCGGGCGATCTCGTCGTTCTCGGTGGGGCTGAGCGTGGTCACGGCGTGTCCTTCTGGTCGGTGGTGCGACGGGTGGATCGACGGATTGTGTGTGGAAGGTAGCGCGTCGGGATGGGCGGCACAAGAGATGCCCGTCGCAAGCTCGCCACGGGATGTGTACACTGTTCACATCATCGTGCGGCCGGGCACGGGAATAGAACGCGGGCGGCGGGGCGTTCTTGGTCTTCGCACGCTTCTGCTCCTGCTGCACCCTCTTCTTCTTCCGCCTCCTTCCGACGGGACCACCATGACCTCAACCGCCCCGGCCGAGACCACCGGCGTGGCTCCACGCGACCGCCTCGTCATCAACCTGCTGCTGGTCAGCGCCTTCGTCGTCATCTTGAACGAGACGATCATGGGCGTGGCCATCCCGCACCTCGTGGTCGACCTCGGCATCACCGAGGTGGCCGCGCAGTGGCTCTCGACGGCGTTCATGCTCACGATGGCCGTGGTCATCCCGATCACCGGCTTCCTGCTGCAGCGCTTCAACACGCGCCCCGTGTTCATCACCGCGATGACGCTGTTCTCGATCGGCACGCTCATCGCCGCCGCCGCGCCCGGGTTCGAGGTGCTGCTGGTGGGCCGTGTGGTGCAGGCCAGCGGAACCGCCATCATGATGCCGCTGTTGATGACCACGGTGATGACCCTCGTTCCGCCCGCCGTGCGCGGCCGCACGATGGGCAACATCTCGATCGTCATCTCGGTGGCACCGGCCATCGGCCCCACCATCTCGGGCATCATCCTGAGCACGCTCTCGTGGCGCTGGATGTTCATCCTGGTGCTGCCGATCGCCCTCGGCGCGCTCGTGCTCGGCGCCCTGCGGGTGCAGAACGTGACCGAGCCGCGCCGCGTGCCGATTGACGTGGTGTCGGTCATCCTGTCGGCCGTCGGCTTCGGCGGGCTGGTCTACGGGCTCAGCACCCTGGGCGGGGCCGGCGCGACCTTCCTGTCGAGCTGGCTGCCGCTGATCGTGGGTGTGGCGGGGCTCGCGGTGTTCGTGCTGCGCCAGGTGCTGCTGCAGCGTCGCGACCGCGCGCTGCTGGACCTGCGCACCTTCCGCTCGCGCACCTTCACCGTGTCGATCCTCCTGATGGCGGTGAGCATGATGGCGCTGTTCGGCACCATCATCGTGCTGCCGTTCTTCCTGCAGGGCGTTCTCGGGCTCGACCCGCTGGCGACCGGCCTGCTTCTTCTGCCGGGCGGCCTGGTGATGGGCGCGCTCGCACCCTTCGTGGGCCGGCTGTACGACCGCTTCGGCCCGCGGCCCCTGGTGCTGCCCGGCGCTGCGATGGTGAGCCTGGTGCTCTGGGGCCTCACGACGGTGTCGCCCACCACCTCGGTGTGGTTCGTGCTCGCCGCGCACGTGGCGCTGAGCGCCGGACTCGCGTTCATGTTCACGCCGCTGTTCACCGCGGGACTCGGTTCGCTGCGGCCTCGCCTCTACTCGCACGGCTCGGCCATCATCGGCACCGTGCAGCAGCTCGCCGGTGCCGCCGGAACCGCGCTGTTCGTGGCGCTGATGGCCAGTGTCACCGCCTCGCGGCTGGCCTCGGGCTCGACCCAGGTGGTGGCATCGGCCGCCGGCATCCAGGCCGCGTTCCTGTGCGGCGCGATCATCTCGCTGCTCGGCGTGGTGGCCGCGCTGTTCGTGCGCCGACCGGCCGAGCCCTCGCACGACGACGAGAAGTCGACGGATGGCGGCACCGCCGCCGGCGAGCGGGTCGCCGACGGCACCGCCGCGGCCGCTCCGCTGCACTGACCCCCTCCACCCACTGCTGCGCTCGCCGCGACTCGTCCCGAATCGCCCGGGATTGCGGTCTCTCGCGCCCGAACGGGACGAGTGGCGGGGGTGCGCACACGCGCGGGTGGCGCGGGTGGCGGTGAAGCGGCCGGGCTAGAACTGGGGTGGTTCCGGCGGGGCCTCGGGCGGTGACGTGGGCGGGCCGGGAGGGCCTGCGGGCTCGGTGGGCGGTTCGGTGGGGGGAGGGAAGGTCGACATGGGGCCGACCCTACGCCCCATCGTCCCGCGGCGGCGGAACCGGGGCGGGGACGGCTCGGGGGCGCGTCAGGCGAACTGCAGGGCAGCGGCGCCGGCGGCGCGCTCGCGCGGGTACCAGGCGGTGCCGCGCGAGGGCAGAGCCGGCAGCGGCTGCGCGGCGGCCGCGTCGGCGATGGCGCGCCATCCGGAGCGGTCGACGGTGTGCGACTGGTAGGCCGCCAGCAGTGCAGCGGTGGCGCGGGCGTCGACGGATGCGCGGTGTGCGCCGGTGAGGTCGATTCCGAGAACGTCGCAGCAGCTGGCGAGGCCGCGGCGAAGGCCGGGCAGATAGTGCCGGGCGAGCTGCATGGTGCAGAGCGTGACGAGCGGATGGCGCGGCCGGTAGCCGATGCGCGCCAGCTCGGCCAGCAGGAACCGCTGGTCGAACGCGATGTTGTGCGCCACGACGACACGCCCCGAGAGCAGCCCCAGCAGTTCGGGCGCGATGTCGGCGAAAGTGGGGGCACCCTCGAGGTGCTCGGCGGTGATGCGGTGGATGCGCGTGGGGCCGGGGCCGCGGCCCGGGTCGATCAGCGTGTCCCACGAGCCGGTGACCGTGCCGTCGACGTCGGAGTGCACGACGGCGATCTCGATGGCCCGGTCGTCGCCCGGCACGAGACCCGTGGTCTCGAAGTCGATGGTGGCGAACCCGGTGCTCATGGTGATCGCCACAGTAAAGGCTGCCCCCGACAACCGCGGGTCGCCGCGCCGGGCGACCCGGCGCTCCTCAGGCGGGGCGGATGCGCAGCATCACGCGCGGCTTCTGCGTCTTCGCGGCGATGCGCTCGACCAGCATGAACACCCGGTACTCCACCGGATGCTTACGCCGGAACAGCCCACTGCCGCGCTCGACGGAGGCGGCGTCGGACTCGATCGTGGCCACACCGTGCCGCACGGGTTCGCCCTCGCGCACGGCGCCCATCCGGCTGCTCGGGCGCAGCTCCACCCGGGCGTCGTTTCGCAGGCGCTTCACCTTGCCGGTGTCGTCGGGCGTGGTGACGAGCAGGGTGTCGCCGTCGCGCACGATCCACACGGGCGTCGACACGGCGGCACCCGACTTCCGGAACGTGGTGAGCGAGACGAAGTGCTCGTCGCCCAGGGCGAGGAGCTGCTCGGCGGCGGAAGCGGAGGCGGAGGAGCCTGAACCGTCGTCGGAACCGGCGTCGGAGCCGGAACCGTCGTCGGCCGAGGGCCGGTCGGCCACGGTCAGCGGTTCTCGCCGACGGAGCGGATGCTGCGCAGCTCGTCAGCCAGCTCGCCCTGCGCCGGGTTCGCGGGCGCAGGGGCGGTCTCGGGATGCTCGTGGTCGTGCTCGGCGACCCAGTCGCGCTTGTCGTCATCGGTCATGTTCGCGACACTACTCCGGGCCGCGCCGAGCCGGGCCTCCCCGAGCCGGGCCTCCCCGAGCCGGGCCCCGCCGGCCCGGGCGAATGCGATGCTCTCCTGAACGATCGTGAGCACCACGGCGAGCTCGTCGCCGTCGCGCGGCCCGTAGATCATGAACTCGGTGCCGAAGTCGGCGTACTGGTGCGGCTCCGCCCAGCCGAGGGCTGCGAGTTCGGCACCGCGCTCGGGCGGAAGGCAGAGGTGAACGCTCGTGTCGAACACGCCGTGCAGGTGCACCGGCTCGAGGCGACGACCGGGTGCGAGGTTGGTGCGGGCATCCGTCTCGTCGTGCAGGTCGACGAGGAACACCGCCCGAGACGAGACGGGCGACACCTGGCTGCGGCCCTCCTCGACCCCGGGAAGCGCGAACACGGCCGCGACCAGTCGGCCCCACAGCTCGGGCGACGACCGCTGGTCGAGCTGCCGGTGCGGGCCCTCGTCCGACGTCCCCGGGCGTGCCCCCGCGCGGGTGGGAACACCAGACCCGTCACTTTTGGCCCCAAAACCGCCCGTTTCGGGCGAAAAGTGACGGATCTGGTGTGGGGGTGTGGGGGTCATGAGGTCACCGTACGGTATTCGACCTCGGGGCGGCCGGGGGCGCCGTAGCGCTGGGCGCGCACTGCGGTACCCGTGTCGCTGAGGTGCTCGAGGTAGCGCCGCGCGGTGACACGAGAGAGCGTGAGCCGCCCGGCGAGCTCGGTGGCCGAGAGCCCCGCGGGGGCGCTCGCCCGCAGTGCCTCGCGCACCTGCTCGAGGGTCGACGCCGTGAGGCCCTTCGGCAGCGCTCCGCCCGTCGACCGCCGCAGCGCGGCGAAGGACGAGTCGATCTCGACCTGGTCGGTGAGCACCGAGTCGCCCAGCCGACGGTGGTAGTCGCGGTAGGCGACCATCTTCTCGGCGAAGGTGGCGAACGTGAACGGCTTGATCAGGTACTGCACGATGCCCAGCGACACCGCCGACCGCACCACCGCCGCGTCGCGCACCGCCGTGACCGCCACCACATCGGTCTCGATGCCCGCCGAGCGCAGTTGCCGGCAGAGTTCGATGCCGGTGGTGTCGGGCAGGTTCACGTCGAGCAGGATGAGTTCGATCGAGGGATGCCCGGCCCCGGCCGCTTCGCGCAGCGCCCGGATGGCGGCCGATCCGGTGTGCGCCACCGCCGCCAGCTCGAACCCCTCCAGGCGACCCACGTACGCGGCGTGCGCCTCGGCGGTGAGCGGATCGTCCTCCACCACCAGCACGCGGATGACGCGGCCGTTCCCCGCGGAAGGCAGAGCCTCGCCTCCCGGCACGCCCTCGCCCGGCCACGCGGCATCCCCGGGCACGCGCGCCTCCCCGGTCATCGCGGCAGCTCCACCGTGAAGCGCGAGCCCTCGACGCTCACGCGCCCGCCCAGCCGGGCCACCGACTGACGCACGAGCGCCAGCCCGATGCCGCGACCGGTGACGGTGCGCGCATCCGTCGCCGTCTTGGTGCTCACGCCGTACTCGAACAGGCGCCCGGTGGCCGCCGGGTCGGGCCCCGGCCCGCTGTCGGAGACCCGGATGCGCAGCCACCCGGGATCGTCGCCGTCGATCGCCACGCGCACCTGCGGGGAGGGCGTTCCGGCCACGGCGTCGAGCGCGTTGTCGATGAGGTTGCCCACGACGGTGATCAGCTCCTGCGGCGGCACCCCGCTCGGCCCGATGCGGGCGGGGATGTCGATCTCGAACCCGATGCGGCGCTCGGCCGCCTGGGCCGACTTGCCGAGCAGCAGAGCCAGCAGCACCGGCTCCTCGACGGCGGAGAGCAGCCGGTCGGCGAGCTGCTGGCTGATGGCGAGCTCGGAGGTGGCGAGCTCGGCCGCCTGCTCGGGCCGGCCCAGCTCGATCAGGGCGATGATGGTGTGCAGGCGGTTCGCGAACTCGTGCGCCTGCGAGCGCAGGGCGTCGGAGAGCGTGGTCATGGTGGCGAGCTCTCCGGTGAGCTCCTGCAGGCGGGTGTGGTCGCGCAACGTCGTGACGGTGCCCACGAAGCGGGCGGGAGTGCCGGCGGAGCTCCGCGACACGATGCGATCGCGGTCGACCACGAGCACGTGCGTGGGGGTGATGACGATCTCGTCGACCGCCACGGCGTCGGCCGCCAGCACCTCGCGCATCGGTTCGGGCAGAGTGAGCTCGGCGAGCGGCAGCGGGCGCGCATCCGGAACCTGATGGCCGGGCAGCGCGGGAAGGCCCAGCAGTTCGGCCGCGCGGTCGTTGTAGAGCACCACGTCGCGCTGCCCGTCTTGCAGCACGAGGCCCTCGCCGATGGAGTGCAGCACGCCCTCGTAGTAGGCGAACATGCGGCTCATCTCCTCGGCCCCGCGGCCCCAGGTGACCCGGCGCAGGTACCGGCTGAGTGCCCAGGAGGCCAGCGCGCCGAGGGCGAGTGCCGCGGCTCCGGCCACGAGCACGGTGCCCACGCGGGCGCCGAGCGCGACCTCGGTGTTCGACACCGTGATGCCGGCGGAGACGAGCGCCACCACAGTGCCCTCGGCGTTCTCGATGGGCACCACCGCCCGCACCGACGGGCCGAGCGTGCCCGTGTAGGTCTCGGTGAACGCCTCTCCGGCGAGAGCCCGGTCGATGTTGCCCACGAAGGGCTGCCCGATCTGCTCGGGGTCGCGATGGGTGTACCGGATGCGGTCGGGCGCCATCACGGTGACGAAGTCGATGCCGGCCTCGGTCATCACCCGCTCGGCATAGGGCTGAAGGGAGGCCGTGGGGTTCTCGCTCTGCACGCCCTCGAGCACGAACGGATCCTGGGCGAGGGTCTCGGCGACGGCCAGTGAGCGGGCGGCGGCGTCGCGTTCGACGTCGGCCCGGGCATCGGCCCAGCTCACCAGCACGGCGGCGGCCGTGAGCGCGAGGATGACGACGAGCTGCAGGGCGAACAGCTTCGTCGCGATGCTCCAGCGTCGGATCATTCGTTCTCGCCTCCGTGACCAGTATGAACACAATGCCGGGCCGGGGCCCGGCGGCGCGCATCCTGTGGAGAACCTACTCATCGAGGAGAAGAGGAAGCAATGGCGCTCCACACCGAAGGGCCCGCCCGCACGAAGCGGCGGCGCATCGACTCGTCGCACTACCTGTACATCGCCGTGATCGTGGCCGTCATCGGCGGCGCGACCGTCGGGCTGCTGGCGCCCGGCTTCGCGGTGGGGCTGAAGCCGCTGGGTGAGGCCTTCGTGGGGCTGATCAAGATGATGATCGCCCCCATCATCTTCTGCACCATCGTGCTCGGCGTGGGGTCGATCGCCAAGGCGGCCACCGTGGGCAAGGTGGGCGGGCTGGCGCTCGGCTACTTCATCGTGATGTCGACCTTCGCGCTCGGCATCGGCCTCCTGGTGGGCAACATCATCCACCCCGGGGAGGGGCTCGTCATCCCGGATACGGGGTACGACGCCGGCGACAGCGCCGAGTCGTCAGACCCCACGGAGTTCCTGCTCGGCATCATCCCCACCACGCTGTTGTCGTCGTTGACCGCGGGCAACATCCTGCAGGTGCTGTTCGTGGCCCTGCTGGTGGGCTTCGCGCTGCAGAAGATGGGGGCGAAGGGCGCGCCCGTCCTCGGCGCGATCCGGCAGATCCAGGCGCTCGTGTTCCGCATCCTGAGCATGATCATGTGGGTGGCGCCGATCGGTGCCTTCGGCGCGATCGCCGCGGTGGTGGGGGCCACCGGGTTCCAGGCCATCATCAGCCTGGGCACCCTGATGATCGCGTTCTACATCACCTGCGCGTTGTTCATCGTGGTGGTGCTCGGCACCCTGCTGCGACTGGTGGCCCGCGTGAACATCTTCAAGCTGATGAAGTACCTCGGCCGGGAGTACCTGCTGATCGTGTCGACCTCGTCCAGCGAGGTGGCGCTGCCGCGGCTGATCGCCAAGATGGAGCACATCGGGGTGTCGAAGCCGGTGGCCGGCATCACCGTTCCGACGGGCTATTCGTTCAACCTCGACGGCACGGCCATCTACCTCACGATGGCCTCGCTGTTCATCGCGAGCGCCATGGGCACCCCGCTGGCGCTCGGCGAGCAGATCTCCCTGCTGCTGTTCATGATGCTGGCCTCCAAGGGCGCCGCCGGAGTCACCGGCGCCGGCCTCGCCACCCTGGCCGGCGGGCTGCAGGCGCATCGCCCCGACCTGGTCGACGGCGTGGGCGTGATCGTGGGCATCGACCGCTTCATGTCGGAGGCGCGCGCCCTCACGAACTTCACCGGCAACGCGGTGGCGACCCTGCTGGTGGGCACCTGGACGAAGGAGCTCGACCGCGAGCAGCTGACGGCGGTACTCGCCGGGCAGCGGCCGTTCGACGAGACGACGATGAGCGTCGACGACCACCTCGGCTCCGGCGAGCAGGCCGAGGTGGAGCGCGAGTCGCGGCCCTCGACGGCGGCCATCGCTGCGATCGTGGGCGAGCTGGAGGGGCACAAGCCCGCCGCGAAGAGCCGCTGACGGCGTGACTACGATGCCGTATGGCTCTTCCGCGACAGGACACCCTGATCACCTACCCCGACGGGCAGACCACGCAGAGCGACGTGGTGGTGCACCGAGAGGTGCTGCCCGACGGCCGGGTGGCCGTGCTGCTGGGGTCGACCCCGTTCCATCCGGTCGACCCCACCTGGCCCGACCAGGGGCCCGACCGCGGGATGCTCGTGACGGCCGAGGGGGAGCATCCGGTGATCGATTGCCGGGTCGGCGCCACCGACGGTGACGAGCTGCACCTCGGCGAGCGGCTGCCCGTGCGGCTCGGCACCGAGGGGTGGGCCTTCGTGGTGGCGCACATCGTGGACGCCGGGAGCGACCTCGCCGAGGGCACGGCCGTGACCGCCGTGGTCGACGTCGGCCACCGCCGGGCCCTCTCCGAGGGTCACACCCTGTGCCATCTCGCGTCCCTCGCCCTGAACCGGGCGCTCGCCGGTTTCTGGAGCAAGGAGGTGGCGACGGATGCGCTCGGCAGCCCCGACTTCGACCAGACCGCCATCACCTCGTCGAGCATCCGTGCCCACGGCTCGGTCGACGTCTACCGGCTGGGCAAGTCGCTGCGCAAGAAGGGATTCGACTCGGCGCGGCTCTCGACGGAACTCGACGCGGTGGCCGAGGCAGTGCAGGTCACGCTGGCCGGATGGGTCGCCGGCGACGCCGAGGTGGCCATCCGTCGGGAGTCACCCGAGCTGAGCGCCCGCCGCACCTGGTGGTGCGGGTTGCCCGAGGGCGAGGCCGCCATCCCGTGCGGTGGCACCCACGTCGAGCGGCTCGGGGCGCTGGAGCACCCGTCGATCGCGCTCGAGCTCGACGACGAGGGCACCGCGCTCACGATGACTACCCGGAAAACTACTTAGAATGGCTAACTACTAGCTCTTCTACTCTTTCTCGTGCCAGGCTTGCGAACGAATCGGTCGCCCACCCGGTTCACCGGCTCAGCGCCGTCGAGACGATCGCGAGAAGTTTTTGCTCGTCATCCGTGACGATCTGCTCGTTCGACCCGTCTGAAGTCATGTAAGCCCGAACGGCCCGGTTGTTCCGGGCCACACGACAAGGAGCAGACAATGGCAACCACCACACCCGCCACCACGGCCACCGCCACCCAGACCGTTCTCGGCAAGACCGTCATCAACGACGGCGTCGTCTCGAAGGTCGCCGGAATCGCAGCCCGCGAGTCCGCCGGCGTGTACGCCCTCGGCGGGGGCGCGGCTCGCGCTTTCGGCGCCATCCGCGACGCGATCAGCAGCACCGACCTCGGTCAGGGCATCTCGGTGGAGGTCGGCGAGACCCAGGTGGCCGTCGACGTGACCATCGTGGCCGAGTACCCGGCTCCGCTGCAGGACGTGGCCGACGGCGTGCGTGCCAACATCATCCGTGCCGTCGAGACGATCATCGGTCTCGAAGTCACCGAGGTCAACGTCACCGTCAACGACGTGCACCTGCCGTCCGACGACGCCGACGACGAGGTCGCAGAGGCGCGAGTCCTGTGACCGCGGCACGCACCGGCATCATCGTCGGAGCCGTGCTCGCCCTGACCTGGGTGATCGTGGGCTTCTGGGCCTTCCTGTTCGTGGCCGTCGCCATGGCGATCGGTGCGGCGGTCGGCCGAGTGGTCGACGGCGAGCTCGACGTCTCCCGCGTGGTCGACGCCTTCCGTGGGAAGCGCACCTCGTCATGACCCTCACCGCTGAACGTCCGGCTCGCCCGGCCGGCTCGGCGGAGGCCAGCACGTCTTCACCGGCCGCACCGAGGCCGCGCGGGCGCAACCGCATCTCGGCCAAGGCCCTCGACCGGGTCGCCGCCGCCGTGGCCGCCGAGGCCCTGGGGGTCTCGGCCAAGTCGGTCCGCATCGGCCTCGCCGACGCCGAGGGTCTGCTCGCCCTGACCGTCTCGACCCCCATCCGGGTCGTGTCGCTGGCCAGGATCGCGAACGAGCCGTCGGCCGTCGCCCGGTCGGGTGGCCCGATCCTGGACCGGGTGGCCGCAGCCCAGCAGGTCATCCGCACCCGGGTCGGTCAGTTGACCGGCTCCACCATCGGTCGCGTGACCATCACGGTCACCGGCATCGACATCCGCCCCGAGGAGAGAGTCGCATGAGCACCGCATCGTCGTCGCTCGGCCGCCGCATCACGCGGCGCGAGCTGCACTCCCCGCGGTCGGCCGCGGCCATCACCGTGGCTGTGCTGCTCGTGATCGCCCTGGCCTGGGTAGGCACCGAGATCGTGATCGCGCTGCTGGGGCTCCCCGCCCTGCTGGTGGCTCCCGCCGACATGTTCGCCGCCCTGACGAACCTGCCCGAGGCGCCCGCCGCGATCGTGGTGGCCGTCGGAGCGGTGGCCGTGGTGCTCGGCCTCGTGCTGATCGTGCTGGCACTCGCCCCCGGTCGCCGGCCGCGGCACGTGCTCGAGTCCGAGCGCGCCGCCACGGTCGTCGACAACGAGGTGGTGGCCTCGGCCATCGCCCGGCACGCCTCCCTGGCCGCCGACGTCGACCCCGATCACACCACCGTCGCCGTGTCGAAGCGCTCGGCCGTGGTCGATCTCGTGCCCACCTCGGGCGTCGCGGTCGACCGGAGCGCCGTCGCCCAGGCGGTGGACCGGCAGATCGAGTCGTACGGACTGCGTGGACGCCTCACCGGCCGTGTGCGCGTCTCGGAGAGAGGACGGGTCGGAGCATGAACAGCACCAACCGCGCCCTGAACCGCCTGCTGCTGCTGGTGGTCGGTCTCCTGCTCGTCGCCGTCGGAGCGGCAGCGGCCACCGCCGTGCTGCTGCCCGCCGTGCGCGACGCCTGGACGTCGGCGGCCGACCCGGTTCGCAGCCAGGTCGAGAGCTGGCTCCAGTCGACCCCGCTCGGCACCACGGGGGTGAGCTGGATCATGCCGGCGGTGCTCGTGCTGATCGTGCTCGCCGTCATCCTGTTGCTGGCGTTCTCGTTCCGGCAGGGCCGCGGCCGCACCGGCACCGTGGTGGAGGAACCCGTCGGCGATCACGACCGCACGGTCGTGGCCTCGAAGGTCGCCGAACAGGCTCTGGAAGACGCGCTGTCGGCCCGCCCCGAGTTCGTGGCCTCGCACGTCTCGACCTACCGCGTGAAGCGCACCCCCACGCTCAAGGTCTCCGTGACCTGCCGGCGGGGCGTGTCGCCGAAGGATGCGTCGGACATCGTGGAGAGCACCCTTCGTGCGCTCGACGCCCTGCTCGGCCGGGAGCTTTCCGCACTCGTGCAGATCAGCGGGGGCTTCCGGGCCCGCGTGAACGGATCCACCCGGCTGCAGTAGCAGTCACACCAGGCCCGGTGACCGCCGGGCCGCACACACTCACCGGTCCGGTGACCCGCCGGCCGTTCCCCGAGAAACACAAAAAGAAGGAGTACCCATCATGAGCGCAGCAGACAAGATCAAGAACGCCGCCGAGGACCTGGCCGGCAAGGCCAAGGAAGCCGTCGGCAACCTGACCGACAACGACAAGCTCGTCGCCGAGGGCAAGGCCGACCAGACCAAGTCCGACGTCAAGAAGGCCGGCGAGAACGTGAAGGACGCCTTCAAGAACTAGTCGCCCTGCACAGAACGCATCGGGCCCTTCGGGGCTCGGTGCGTTCTGCTGTCTGCGTGCAGCGGGCAGCGGGTTGGCAGACGCGCGGGCGGGCAGGCGCGCGCGCAGGCGAGCGCGCCGCCACCAGCCGGGGCACGATGGACGGATGACCTCTTCCTCGGTTCTCGTCGTCGGCGCCGGCATCTCGGGCCTCGCCTGCGCACGGGCGCTCACCGACCGCGGCATCCCCGTTCGCGTGGTCGACCGGGCCCGTGCGGTAGGCGGACGGCTCGCGTCGAAGCGGCTCGGCGGCCGCGTGGTCGACCTCGGCGCCCGCTACTTCACCGTGCCGCCCGATTCGGCCTTCGAGCGCGTCGTGGCCGACTGGACCACCCGGGGGCTCGTGCGCCCCTGGACCGACACCTTCCAGGCCGTCGAGTTCGCTCCGGATGGCGCGGCCGCCCCGAGCCGGCAGCGCAAGCAAGGCCCCGTGCGTCACAGTGCCCCGGCCGGGCTCCGCTCGCTCGCGACCGACCTCGCCGAGCGACTCGCGGCCGACGGGGTGCCGATCGACCTCGAGACCCCGATCGACTCCGTGGGCGACGACGGCCGGGTGGCGGGAGCGGCCTACGACGCCGTGGTGCTCGCGATGCCCGACCCTCAGGCCTCGCGCCTCGTGGCCGACGGCTCGCCCCTCGGCCGCCTGCTCGGAACCGACGGCTGGGAGCCGGCGCTCGCCGTGACGATCGGCTGGGCCGAGCGGCACTGGCCCCGCGACCTGCACGGGGTGTTCGTGGGCGGCTCCGGCGTGCTGGCCTTCGTGGCCGACGACGGCGACCGGCGGGGTGACGGAGCGCCGGTGCTGGTGGCGCACACCACCGCAGCCTTCGCGCGGGCGCACCTGGAGCATCCGGAGACCGCGGTCGAGGACGTGGTCGACGCCGTGCGGGCACTGCTCGGCATCGACGCGGCCCCGATCGAGGCGTACGTGCACCGGTGGAGCTTCGCCAACCCGGGCACACAGCATCCGGAACCGTTCGGGCGGCGCGGGAGGCTCGCGGTGTGCGGCGACGCCTGGGGCGAGCGCTCCTCGGTGTCGACGGCCTGGGCCTCGGGCGACGCCCTCGGCCGCGCCCTGCCCTGACCCCCGGAGGGTCGGCGGGTGCCGAGTCCGGGGGCCGAAGGGGAGCGTTACCCCAGCGCGCCGAAGCCCGTCGGCGTGGTGCGGGCCCGGGTGGCCTGCTCGAACGCGTAGCCGAGGCCCACGAGCTCGCCCTCGGCGTAGTCACGGCCGAGGAACTCGAGGTTGACCCCGGCTCCCGCGCCGGCCGCCACCGCATCCTCGGCGGTCGACTGGCCCATCGGCACCGTGACCGCCGGCAGGCCCGTGTTCGGGCTGAGGCGGAGGTTGGTGCCCTGGGTGCCGTACGGCGTGCCGGTGGGGTACACGATGGTGTCGAGGTCGAGGTCGTCCATCATCGAGGTGACCAGCGCGTTGCCCGTGGCGATCGCCGTGGTGTGCGAGCCGGTGGGGCCGGCCCACGCCTGGTAGGTGGCGTCGGTGACGTTGTTGCGCTGCTCGTAGATGGAACGGCGCGAGGTGACGAACCGGCCGGTGTCGAGGATGGCCCCGAGCGACCGCGCCTGCACCTCGGGGGCGAGGTGGTTCTGGATGTACACGTCGAGATCGTGCTTGAACTCGTTGGTGCTGCCCGACGGCTCGTTCAGGATGGCCGCGAACCCGTCCGGCGGGGTGATCTCCACCACGGTGGCGCCGAGCGACTCCATCCGGGCCCTGGCTTCGTTCCAGAGCCGCAGGGTGGTGGCGTTCGTGCCGATCATCGAGGGCACGAAGCCGATGCGGGCGCCGGCGAGCGAGTCCGCGTCGAGGTACGAGGTGTACGACTCGGGCACCTTGCCCTCCTGCTCGGCGGTCACCGGGTCGGCCGGGTCGACGCCCACCACGGCGTCGAGCGCGATCGCCGCGTCGGTCACGCTGCGGGCGATCGGGCCGCCGGTGTCCTGCGAGAGGGCGAGCGGGATGATGCCGTCACGGCTGGTCAGGCCCACCGTGGGGCGGATGCCCACCAGCTGGTTGTACGACGACGGCACGCGGATCGATCCGCCCGTGTCGGTGCCGAACCCGATGCCGGCCAGGTTGGCGGCGATCGCCGCGCCCGTACCGCCGCTCGAGCCACCCGCCGTGTAGGCGGTGTTGTAGGGGCTCTTCACCAGCAGCGTCGATCCGGCGGGCTGGCCCACGGAGAACTCCGAGGCGAAGCCGTACGCGAACTCGTCCAGGCTCGCCTTGGCGAGGATGACGGCCCCGTCGGCCCGGAGGCCGGCCACCATCGCCGCGTCGGTGCTGGTCTGGTTCGCCTCCCAGCAGCCGCAGCCGCCGGTGGTGGGCATGTCGACGGTGTCGTAGTTGTCCTTCACCGCGATCGGCACACCGAGCAGCGGCGAGGTCATCCCCTCGGCGGCCCGGGTGGCGTCGGCCGCGGCGGCGGCCTCGAGGGCCGCATCGCTCGTGGTGATGATGGAGTTCAGCGGGTTGGCGCCCGAGACCACGGTGCGGTCGTAGGCGCTGATGCGGTCGAGGTAGTCCTGCGTGATCGCCACCGAGGTGGTGACGCCGGCGTTCATCGCGGCCTGCATGTCGATGGCCGAGGCCTCGACGAGGTCGAACGGGCCGTCGTCGTACACGATGCGCTGCGAGAGCGCGGCGACGTCGAACACGGTGATCACGCCGTCGGCGTCGGTGTCGGCGGTGACCACGGCGGCCCAGTCGGCGGATGCGCTGGTCGCCCCGAGCGCGGCCGTCAGGGTCTCGAGGTCGAGCTCGGTCACCTGGCGGTCGCCGGTGAGGTCGAGCTCCGTGTAGTACGGCGCGAGCAGGCTGCTCGTGGCGGCGGCGGGAGCCGCGGTGGTCGCCGGATCGGCGTTCGCCGGGGTGGCCACCAGGGCGCCGGCGGCCAGCACCGACAGGATGCCGGTGGCAGCGGCGGCGGTGGTGCGGACGCGTCGTGGGGTCACGGTGCTCTTTCTGGTCGACGGATCGGTGCGACGGCTGAGGGCGCTCATCGGGTACCCGCCGTCCGGCGGCGCAGCACCACGAGGAGGCCGGCGCCCAGGGCGAGCAGGGCGACGAGCGCGATCACGGCGACGCCGGTGACGCTCTGACCCGTGCGGGCGAGCGAGCCGTCGTCGGCCGGAACCGCGGCGGCCGGCGTGGAGGTGGCCGAGGGCGTCGGCGTGGGGGTCGGTGTCGCCGTGGGGGTGGGCGTCGGTGTCGGCGTGGGCACCGGTGCCGGGGCGATCACGACGGGAGCCGGTGCGAGCGCGGTGACCGTCGTGCGGGCGCCGGCCGCATCCACCAGCGTCACCGTGGCGACGAGGCTGGTGCTGCCGGAGGCGACCGCGGTGAGCTGCAGGCCGGCGGTGAGGTCGCCGGAGATCGCCGGCGACGAGCCGAGGCGGGTGTGCAGCAGGGTGACGACGCCGTCGGAGTCGTCGGTGTCGAGCGAGTCGAAGCCGCCCGCAGGGCCGGTGGAGCTGTCGGGCACCACGTCGACGGCGGCGGGGTCGACGGCGAGGTCGATCTCGTAGGCGTAGACGTCGGTGGTGGCCGGGAGCGCGATCGACACGTCGATGGTGTCGCCGATGCCGACGGCCGGGGTGGCGGTGATCACGACGGGGCCGGCTGTCGGCGCCGCCAGCGCCGGTGAGGCGCCGAGCAGGGTGAGGCCGAGGGCGACTCCGCCGGCCAGAGCGGCCGTGCGGAGGCGCCGGAGGCGCGGTGCGGATTCATGCATCAGGGCGAGGTCTGCTTTCGCGTTCGGGAGCGGCTCCGCGGAGTGCGGCCGCGGCTCCGTGCACGCCGAAGGCCGGCCCCAGGAGGGCCGGTGGGCGGGCGAGGAGACGCAGCCACCCGGAGGCCGAGGGGGTGAACCGCTCGGAGTGTGGTGCAGGAGCCCTCACGCTAGACCCGCCACGTCACCACCGTCTTTCGCCCGTGTTTCCCGCGCGTTACGGCTGCCCCGCACGCGAATAAGGTGGGGGCATGGGTGACGAGCAGAGGCTGAGACGGCGCATCCCCGAGCCCGTCGACCGGTTCGCGACGGGGGAGCAGCACCCCGAGTACCGGGTCGACCTCGAACGCATCCGGTTCTCGCCCTACTTCGCCCGGCTCTCCGCCGTGACCCAGGTCATCTCGCCCTCCGGTGTCGGCCAGGTGGTGCACAACCGCCTCACCCACTCCATCAAGGTCACTGCCGTCGCCCGTGCCATCGCCATGCAGCTCACCACGACGGATGCCGCCCAGACCGCGCTGGTCGAGCGGCTCGGCGGCTGCGACCCGGTGGTCGTGCAGGCGGCCGCCAGCGCCCACGACCTGGGACATCCGCCCTTCGGCCACCTCGGCGAGCAGGTGCTCGACCGGCTGGCCCGGGAGCGGCTCGGCCTCGCGGAGGGCTTCGAGGGCAACGCGCAGTCGTTCCGCATCCTCTCGGTGCTCGACGTGTGCGAGACGGTGGAGGAGGGGCTGAACCTCACCGCCGCCTCCCGTGCCGCCGTGCTGAAGTACCCGTGGGGCCGCAACCACTGCCGGCCGGGGCTCGACACCGACGACCCCACCGAGCTGCCGCGCGGCTCCACCGCGAGCCGCTGGGAGACCGCGCCGCCGAAGTTCTCGGCCTACACGCTCGACCTGGCCGACCTGCTCGACGCCCGCAGCGGTTTCACCGCCATCGCACCGTGGCAGCAGACGGTGGAGTGCTCGGTGATGGATGTCGCCGACGACATCGCCTACTCCCTGCACGACCTCGACGACTTCTACCGCGCCGGCGTGCTGCAGCAGGCCGCCGTGGCGGTGGAGTTCCGCACCTTCCTGCGCGATCAGGCGGCGCTCGCCGAGCTCGACGCCGAGGAGCTCTGGGCCCGCACGCCCGGGCACTCGCTCGAGCTGCTGCGCCGCCGCATCGTGTCGCGCGACCCGTGGATCGCGAGCGACGAGCACTTCCGCTCCTCGGTGCAGCGCGTGTCGACCGAACTGGTGGAGGGACTGCTCGCCGTGCCGTTCGACGGCTCCACCCGCACCGAACGGGCGATCGAGTCGTTCGTGTCGTCGTGGATCGGCCGCCTGCAGCGCTCGGTGCTCGTGCTGGCCGACCCGAACGTGCGCTCCGGCCACGTGTCGCTGCTGCCCGACGCCTGGCACGACGTGACGGTGCTGAAGTTCGTGCACACTCGCTTCGTGATCGACCGCCCCGACTTCGCCACCTACCAGCGCGGCCAGTCGCGGGTGCTCGAGGTGCTCGTGACGCAGCTCGACTCCTGGCTCGCCGATGCGCGCGACGGCACGCGGGCACCGCAGAAGCTGCTCGACCTGGTGGAGCTCGCCACCGACGGCTACTTCCGGCTGCGCGCCGACGCCCCCGAGTGGCTGCCCGTCGACCACGACCCGGATGCAGCCGGGGCCCCGCTCAGCGACCCCGCCGCGCTGGCCCGCCTCGGTCGCGCCCGCGGCATCCTCGACTACGTGGCGACGCTCACCGACGAGCAGGCCATCGCGCTCGCGGCGCGCCTCCGCGGCGACCGCGAACCCTGGGCGTTCGGCAGCTGAGCGCGGCGGGCGCGGCGGCCGCCGACCCTCGACGACCGGGCGCGACACGCGGTGACACACCGCGACACGCGGCGACCTGTTCACCGATCGTCTCCATCTGTTCACCTCGCTCGGCCAGCATGGAACCATGAACCCGCAGTCCCCGCTCGATCGGAGCGCGCTCGCCGCACCGCCCCGCACCCTCGTCGACGTGCTCCGCGCCACGGTCGCCGCGCATCCCGAGGCCTCGGCCCTCGACGACGGCGCCGGGGCGCTCAGCTACCGCGAGCTGATGGCCAGGGTGATCGCGGCAGCGGCCGAGCTGCAGGCCGCCGGGGTGCGCCGGGGCGACCGCGTGGGCGTGCGGATGCCGTCGGGGCAGCGGCAGCTGTACATCGCCATCCTCTCGGTGCTCGCCGCGGGAGCCGCCTACGTGCCCGTCGACGTCGACGACCCGGAGGAGCGGGCCGAGCTGGTGTTCGGCGAGGCCCAGGTAGCAGGCGTGATCTCGGGCGAGGGCTACCGTGCGCGCCGGCGGGCACCGGATGCCGCTGACGAACAGCTGCCCGCCTCCGCCGCCCTCTTCACGGCCGGCCCCCACCCCAGCACCTCGTCGCTGCCGATCGTGTCGCCGCCCGAGCCGGAGGACGACGCCTGGATCATCTTCACCTCCGGCTCCACCGGCACCCCGAAGGGCGTGGCGGTGACGCACCGATCGGCGGCCGCGTTCGTCGACGCAGAATCACGCATCTTCCTGCAGGACGACCCGATCGGGCCGGGCGACCGCGTGCTCGCCGGCCTGTCGGTGGCCTTCGACGCCTCGTGCGAGGAGATGTGGCTGGCCTGGGCGCACGGAGCCTGCCTCGTGCCCGCCCCGCGCTCCCTGGTGCGCAGCGGCGTCGACCTCGGGCCGTGGCTGACCTCGCGCGACGTGTCGATCGTGTCGACCGTGCCCACGCTCGCCGCGCTCTGGCCGGTGGAGTCGCTCGAGAACGTGCGGCTGCTCATCTTCGGCGGCGAGGCCGTGCCCGCCGAGCTCGGCCAGCGCCTGGCCACCGCCGGCCGCGAGGTGTGGAACACCTACGGCCCCACCGAGGCCACCGTCGTGGCCTGCGCGGCACCGCTCGGAGGCGACGGGCCGGTGCGCATCGGCCTGCCGCTGGACGGGTGGATGCTCGCGGTCGTCGACGAGGCGGGCGAGCGTGTCGCCCCCGGAGAGTCGGGCGAGCTCATCATCGGGGGAGTGGGCCTCGCCCGCTACCTCGACCCGGCGAAGGACGCCGAGAAGTACGCGCCCATGCCCACCCTCGGCTGGGAGCGCGCCTACCGCTCGGGCGACCTGGTGCGCTTCGACCTCGAGGGCCTGGTGTTCCAGGGGCGCGCCGACGACCAGGTGAAGGTGGGCGGCCGCCGGATCGAGCTCGGCGAGATCGAGGCGGCGCTGCAGGCGCTGCCCGGCGTGGGCGGAGCGGCCGTGACCGTGCAGCACACGGCTGCGGGCAACGCGATGCTCGTGGGCTACATCGTGAACGCCGACGGCGACGCCGCGGCCTTCGACCGCGAGGCCGCCGTCGCACGCCTGCGCGAGGAGCTGCCGGCAGCCCTGGTGCCCCTCATCGCCGTGCTCGACGAGCTGCCGGTGCGGGTCTCGGGCAAGGTCGACAAGAAGGCGCTGCCCTGGCCCCTGCCCGGGGCCGGAACCCTCGGCGACGGCGACGCGGCCCCGCTCGACGACCCCTTCACGGCGCGCATCGCGAGCCTGTGGACGGGCGTGCTCGGCGCATCCGTGGCCGACGTCGACGCCAACTTCTTCGACCTCGGCGGCGGCTCGCTCGCGGCGGCCCAGCTCGTGGCCGGGCTGCGCGAGATCGATCCGGAGTTCACCGTGGCCGACGTGTACGCGCATCCGCGGCTCGGCGCGATGGCCGACCTGCTGCGGGCGCGCGACGACGTGGCCGCCGCGGCGGAGGCCGGAGCCGGCACCCCGGCCGGCCCCGCCCGGCCACCGGTGGCGCCCACCCCGCGACGCATGCAGGTGCTGCAGACCGTTCTCGGCATCCCGCTGTTCGTGCTCGCCGCCCTGCGCTGGCTGGTGTACCTGTTCACCGCCTCGGCGATCCTCGTGCCGCTCGGCGGCTTCGACTTCCTGCCCACCGTGCCGCTGTGGCTGCTGATCGTGGGGCTGCTGCTGTTCGCGACCCCGTTCGGCCGGATGGCGATCTCGGTGCTGGCGTCGCGGCTGCTGCTCGGCGGTCTCGAACCCGGGGACCACCCGCGCGGCGGCCACTGGCACCTGCGGCTGTGGCTCGCCGAGCAGATCGCCCACCAGGTGGGCGCCGTGAGCCTCGCGGGAGCGCCCTGGATCAACTACTACGCCCGTGCCCTCGGCGCGAAGATCGGCGACGACGTCGACCTGCACGCCCTGCCGCCGGTGACCGGCATGCTCACCGTGGGCCGCGGTGCCGCCGTGGAGCCCGAGGTCGACCTCTCGGGCTACTGGGTCGACGGTGACGTGCTGCGCGTGGGCGCGGTGCGCATCGGCGCCGGGTCGACCGTCGGCGCACGCAGCACGCTGCTGCCGGGCACGCGGCTCGGCAAACGGGCCGAGATCGAACCCGGCTCCTCGGTGTTCGGCCGGGTGCCGTCCGGCCAGCGCTGGGCCGGGTCGCCCGCCCACCGCATCGGCACGGCGCGCGGGTGGTGGCCGACGGCCCGTCCGGCGAAGGGCACCCGGTGGGTGATCGCGTACGCCGCATCGTCGGTGGCGCTCTCGCTGCTGCCCGTGGTGGCGCTCGCGGCCGGGGCCGTGCCCGTGCTGGCGGCCGTTCGGGGAGCCGACGGCCTCGGCGACGCGGCCATCCGGAGTCTCGTGGGCGTGGTGCCGGGAACGCTGCTCGCCGGGTTCGTGCTGGCGCTGCTCGTGCTCGCGTTCACCCGGCTGCTCGGCCTCGGCGTCACCGAGGGGGTGCACGCCGTTCGCGGGCGCGTGGGCTGGCAGCTCTGGTCGACCGAGCGCCTGCTCGACCTCGCGCGCACGCTGCTCTTCCCGCTCTACTCCGGCCTGTTCACCCCGGTGTGGCTGCGCCTCCTCGGCGCCCGCATCGGTCGCGACGTCGAAGCCTCGACCGTGCTGCTCATCCCGGCGATGACGACGGTGCGCGACAGTGCGTTCCTCGCCGACGACACGCTCGTGGCCTCGTACGAGCTCGGCGGCGGGTGGATGCGCGTGGCCCGTGCCGAGATCGGCGAGCGGGCGTTCCTCGGCAACTCGGGCATGGCGGCGCCCGGCCACAAGGTGCCGCGCGACGGCCTCGTGGCGGTGCTCTCCTCGGCCCCGCGCAAGGCGAAGTCGGGCTCGTCATGGCTCGGCTCCCCGCCGGTGCGACTGCGCCGCACGGTGAACACCGGCGACGTGAGCCGCACCTTCGCGCCGCCGACCCGGCTGCGCGTGGCGCGCATCCTGTGGGAGCTCTGCCGGGTGGTGCCCGTGATCGTCACCTGCCTGATCGGGCTCGGCGTGGTGCTGGCGCTCGCCGCGCTGGCCTCGGTGGGGCTCTGGCTCGCCGTGGTGCTCGGCGGCGTGGTGCTGCTGGTGGCCGGAGCGGTGGCGGCCGCGGTGAGCACGGTGGCGAAGTGGGCGCTGATCGGGCGCATCCGCCCTGGCGAGCATCCGCTCTGGTCGAGCTTCGTGTGGCGCAGCGAGGTGTCGGACACCTTCACCGAGATGGTGGCTGCCCCCTGGTTCGCCCAGGCGGCCACGGGCACGCCCGCCCTGGTGTGGTGGCTGCGCAGCCTCGGTGCGCGCATCGGCCACGGGGTGTGGTGCGAGACCTACTGGCTGCCCGAGGCCGACCTCGTGGTGCTCGCCGACGCCTCGACCGTGAACCGCGGATGTGTGGTTCAGACGCATCTGTTCCATGATCGAATCATGAGTCTGGACACCGTCATCCTCGATCGCGGGGCGACCCTCGGGCCGCACAGCGTCATCCTGCCCGCCGCCCGCATCGCCGAAGAGGGCACCGTCGGCCCCGCCTCCCTCGTGATGCGCGGCGAGCTGGTGCCCCGGTTCAGTCGTTGGAGCGGCAACCCGATCGGTCCGTGGCGCGAGGTGCGCACCGCGGAGTACCGGGCCGAGGCGCTTCGATGACGGGGCGCGGCGTCGCCTTCTCCGGCGACCCGTACACCCCGGGCGTGGGCACCTGGTCGTACCGGGTGGAGCATTACGACCTCGACCTCGACTACCGGGTGGAGACCAACCGGCTCGACGGCGTGGCCGTGATCACCGCGGTGGCCACCGTCGATCTCGACCGCATCGAGCTCGATCTGTCCAAGCTCAAGGCCTCGAAGGTGAAGGTCGACGGCCGGAAGCCCTCCCGCGTCTCGCAGACCTCGCACATCCTGACCGTGCGACCGGATGCGCCGATCCCGGCGGGTGCCCGCTTCGAGGTGCGGGTCGAGTACGCCGGGCGTCCCGGCCCCCGCCGCAGCACGTGGGGGCCGATCGGCTGGGAGGAGCTCACCGACGGCGTGCTCACGGCGTCGCAGCCGATGGGCTCCTCGACCTGGTTCCCCTGCAACGACCGGCCGGAGGACAAGGCCACGTACCGCATCCGGGTGACCGCCGAGGAGGGGTACACGGTCGTAGCGAGCGGCGATCTGGTTGATCGCAGCAGCCGGGCCGGGCGCACGAGCTGGGTGTACGAGCAGAAGGCGCCCACGTCGGCGTACCTGGCGACGGTGCAGATCGGGCGGTACCTGGTGCGGCCGACCGGGGGTGGCGCGGACTCCTCGGTGCCCGTCGACCTCGTGTACCCGCCCGCCATCGAGCCCCGCGTGCGGGTCGACTTCGGGCGGCTCGACGAGACCATCGCGTTCTTCGAGAGCGTGTTCGGCCCCTACCCCTTCAGCCGCTACGCCGTGGTGGTCACCGAGGACGAGCTCGAGATCCCGCTCGAGGCGCAGGCCATGGCGGTGTTCGGCCCGAACCACGTCGACGGCCGGCACGGCTCCGACCGGCTGATCGCCCACGAGCTCGCGCACCAGTGGTTCGGCAACAGCGTGGGCGTGGCCGCCTGGCGCGACATCTGGCTGAACGAGGGCTTCGCCTGCTACGCCGAGTGGCTCTGGTCTGAAGAGCGGGGCGGCCCGTCGGCGGATGCGCTCGCCCGCGAGCACCACCGGCTGCTGGCGGCGGCTCCCCAGGACCTCGTGATCGCCGATCCCGGCCCGGTGGCGATGTTCGACGACCGCGTCTACAAGCGCGGCGCCCTCACGCTGCACGCCGTGCGGCTCGCGGTGGGCGACGCGGCGTTCTTCGACGTGCTGCGTTCGTGGACGGCTGCGCACCGTCACGGCAGCGCCGACACCGCTCAGTTCGTGGCGCACGCCGAGCAGCGCAGCGGCCGACCCCTGGGCCGTCTCTTCGACGCCTGGCTCGAGCGCACCCCCCTCCCACTCCTGGGCTGACTCCTTCGCCGAGTTG
>NZ_JBHFHD010000017.1:0-47997 GCF_041927335.1 Herbiconiux liangxiaofengii
AGCAGCATTACGGTGAGACACGAAGACCTCCGGCAGTGGTGATGGAACCTAGACAGCTCCAACCCTCCACCGGAGGTCTTCGTCACTTCAAGACATCACACATCAACCAACGTCCCTGGGCAGTACAGCTAGATGCTTCGAGAGCGGATTCAAGTTGGGTTCTGCCGAGGGCTCTCAAGGAAATTTTCTGCATGCCACGATCCGGTCGGGGTTGGTGGCTCAGGCTGTGGGGGTCTCGGAACCGGCATCGCCGTTGTCTGCGGGAGTGTAGATGTCGTTGATGGTGACGTTCACGGCCGTGACCTCCATTCCGACGATGGTCTCGACGGCGAGGATGACGGCGGAGCGGACGTCGGAGGCGACCTTCTGGAGACTGATCGGGTACTCGGCGGAGAGCGTGACGTCGACACTGACGGTGTTGTCGGTCAGCGTCACCGAGACGCCCTGGCTGTGGTCGGTGTTGTTCAGGGCTCCGCGCACTACACCGATGACGCGTGTCGCGGCGCCGCCGAGATCGTGGACTCCAGCGACATCGTGGGCGGCGATGCCGGCGACTTTGCTGACGACTCCCTGGTCGATGACCGTGGTGCCGAGCTCGCCGGTGGTCGAGATGATGGGGGCGGTGGATGTTGCAGACATGATTGGCTCCTCTTCGCCCGTCGCCGGGCATCGCGGATACCTGCTCATGCACGTATTGATACGTTCATGCCGCAGGCTCCTGAGATCGAACCTACGAACTACCGGTGCCCGTCTGAAGGGTCGAAGGTCCCTAGGTCGAATGTCCGCGGGTCTGTGACCGAGTGCCCTAGCCGTGTGACTTGAGAATGGCGCGCAAACTTCTGGGACCTTGTGCCCCTCGTTCGTGAAGTTCTCCGCACAGACTGTCCTTCCCCCCGTCACCGATTTGAGGACATCGACATGAGTACCAACCCCTACCTTCACGTTTCCGAGATTCCACCGGTACTCGGTGACACCGAGACACTCCACGCTGAGGAGTGCTGGCGTCTCCTCTCCGAGACCAAGGTCGCGCGCCTGGCCGTGTGCGATGACCTCGGAGCCGACATCTTCCCGATCAACTACCTCGTCGAGTCGGAAGCGATCTTCTTCCGCAGCGCTCCCGGAACGAAGATCGTCGACCTCACGAAGCGTCCCGGTGTCGCCGTGGAGATCGACGGCACCGACGCGGGCAAGCGGTTCAGCGTCGTCGTACGCGGGGACGCTCACCGTCTGAACGACGACGTTCAGATCACCGAGTCGGGGGTGAGCGATCTGCCCACCATGACCGGGTCGGACAAGTGGAACTACTTCGAGATCACGCCCCGAACCGTCACGGGTATTCGATTCAGGATGAGCCGATGAGCGGGCAGAGCATCGTCGTCGGTATCGACGGCTCTCCCGCGAGCGGTGAAGCGTTGAACTGGGCGATCCGCGAAGCACTCGTGCGGGAGGCACGCCTGGAGCTCGTGACCGTCATCACCCCCGAGCTGGCATCCGAACCCGAGTTGGAAGTCGGGTCCCTGGACGCCGCGACCGAGGTTCTCCGGGAGGCGGAAGCCAAGGCGGAGGCCGCCGGCGTGCCTGCCTCAATCTCGGCGGTTCGTGGACAGCCGGCCGAGACGCTCATCGACCGGTCCGAGGACGCACTGTTCCTGGTCGTGGGCACCCGCGG
The DNA here is from genome assembly GCF_041927335.1 of Herbiconiux liangxiaofengii. Taxonomy (NCBI): domain Bacteria; kingdom Bacillati; phylum Actinomycetota; class Actinomycetes; order Micrococcales; family Microbacteriaceae; genus Herbiconiux; species Herbiconiux liangxiaofengii. The sequence goes on from NZ_JBHFHD010000017.1 coordinate 1,670, forward strand.
ACGCGGCGGGTTCGCCGGGCAGCTGATGGGTGGCGTCTCGTCGACCCTCGCAGCCCATTCCCACTGCCCGACCGTGGTCGTGCCCGACAAGGACACGAACCCCATGTATCCGCAGCGCACCGACGGGATCGTGGTGGCAGTCGAACCCGGTCTGATCGATGAGGCTGTGTGGGCCGGGGCGGAGATGGCATCCACGCACGACCTGCCCTTGACGTTGACCGCGGTGCGCGCCGACACCCTCGGAGGAGCGCGATGGCTGCCCGACGCCTACACCGAAGACCCTTACCCCGGTGAAGTCGATGACCTGATGGACAAGACGACAGCGGCAGTCGCATCCGAATATCCCGCGCTCACCATTCGGCACCACGTTCTCGTCGGAAACCCGGCGCACCTCCTCGTGGGCGCCACCGAGACGGCTGAGCTGATGATCCTCGGCACCCGCGGTCACTCGGGGTTCGCCGGTCTGCTGTGGGGTTCCGTCAGCCAGCACGTGCTGCAGAACGCTCGCTCGATCACGATGATTGTGCGCGGTCACCCCACCCGGAGTTGAGCTGTTCACCTCCCGGTGAGCCCTTTGGGACCTAGTGCTCTGGTTGCTGGGTTCACCGGCCGCGAGTCTGGAGTCGAGGCCAAACCGGGCGTCACGTACTGGAGGCACCCATGACTATTCGCACCGATCACAACCACCAGGCGACAGGCTCGTTCGGATCGGCCGGCCCCACCGGCGAGACCCATCTGGTCACGAGCGGAGCGGGGAGGCGCGTTCTCGCCGTCCTCCGTCTGGCCATCGGGTTCATCTTTCTCTGGGCGTTCCTCGACAAGACCTTCGGGCTCGGGTTCTCCACCCCGGCCGAGCGCGCCTGGGTCGCCGGTGGCACACCCAGCCAGGGCTTCCTGCTCAGTGACGGGGTGGCGGGGCCGCTGAAGGGGTTCTTCGCCGCGATCGCCAGCCCGGCGAGCGACATCCTGTTCCAGCTCGCCATGCTCGGCATCGGGGTCGCCGTGATGGCCGGCATCGGCCTCCGGGTCAGCGCCGTGGTCGGCAGCGCCATCATGGTGCTGATGTACCTCGCGGAGTGGCCGTTCATGGCCAACGCCGCATCGACGAACCCCCTTGTCGACTACCACATCATCTACGCCCTCGTTCTGATCGTCGTCGCCGTGCTCGCGGCCGGTGACACCTGGGGTGCCGGGGCGCGGTGGAAGCGGCTGCCGATCGTGCAGCGGCTCCCCTGGCTCGTCTGATGACAGCAGCACCCCACACCCTTACCGGCGACGAGGTGCTGGCAGCACTGGCGACGGACTCCGCGGGGCTCAGCTCCGCGGAGACCGGGCGCCGCCTCGGCACGCACGGGCCCAATGCGCTCCCGTCGCCTCGGCCGCCGAATCCGGTCGTGACGTTCCTGAAGCAGTTCAACGACATCCTCATCTACGTGCTCCTCGCGTCGGCGATCGTCACGTTCCTCATCGGCGATTGGATCGATGCGAGCGTCATCCTCGCCGTGACGCTCATCAATGCGACCGTCGGTGTCGTGCAAGACGGTCGCACCCAGAAGGCCCTCGACGGCATCCGCGCGATGCTGTCGCTCAGCGCGAAGACGAAACGCGCCGGTCACTGGATCAACGTCGACGCGGCCGAGCTCGTCGCCGGTGACATCGTGCGGGTCGAGCCCGGCGACAAGATCCCGGCGGATGCTCGCCTCATCCACACCAGCACCCTTCGCGTCGATGAATCGGCGCTGACCGGCGAGTCTCTTCCCGCTGATAAGAACATCGCGCCCGTCCCCGCGCCGAGCGGCATCGGGGATCGCTACAACATGGTGTTCTCCGGAACCCACGTCACCGCCGGCGACGGTACCGCTGTCATCACGGCCACCGGCCTCGACACCGAGATCGGCCGCATCCACGTTCTCGTCACGGGCACGAAGAACACCGCCACGCCCCTGACCCGGCAGCTCGCCTCGTTCAGCAAGCGGATCTCGATCCTCATCGTGGCCGTCGCCGGGGTGATGCTGATCGTCGGACGGGTGATCCACGACCGCGACTTCACCCAGCTCATCCCTGCGACCATCGGCTTCGCCGTCGCGGCGATCCCAGAGGGATTGCCGGCACTGATCACCATCACTCTCGCCCTCGGCGTGCGGCAGATGGCGGCCCACAACGCGATCGTCCGCAAGCTGACCGCTGTCGAGACCCTCGGTTCGGTCACGACGATCTGCACCGACAAGACCGGAACCCTCACCCGCAACGAGATGACCGTCCGCACCGTCGTCACCGGCGTCGACCGCTACGCCGTCGCCGGCACCGGCTACGCGCCCTCCGGGTCGATCACCAGTGATCGGCACGAGGATGAGCCGCAGCATCCGGATCTCGACGCTATCGTGGAGGCCTTTGCGCTTTGCAATGACGCCCACCTGGTGGACAGCGACGGGGAATGGCAGATCGTCGGAGACCCCACCGAGGGTGCCCTGCGAACCCTGGCCGCGAAGGCATCATTCGATCGCAGCCCGTTCGAGCGCCTCGCTGTGGTGCCCTTCTCTGCGGAGTCGAAGTACATGGCCACCAGGCATCAGGGACCGGCCGGCGCGACACGCATCCTGCTGAAAGGCGCCCCCGGTGTCGTGCTCGACCGGTCCAGCCACGAACTCGGTGCAGACGGAACCCCGCAACCCCTCGACCGGGCACGCTGGGCACAAGTCATCGACGAACTCGGCGACCAGGGCTTCCGCGTGCTCGCCGCCGCCCGCTCCGACACCACCACCGACTCGACTGAACTCGACGACAACGAATTCGACTCCGGGATGGTGTTCCTCGGGGTCGCCGGCATCCTTGACCCGCCTCGGGCCGAAGCGGTCGCCGCCGTCGAGGTCATGCACTCCGCCGGCATCCGGGTGAAGATGATCACCGGCGACCACCCGGGCACGGCCCTCGCGATCGCGCGGGAGATGCGCATCGCCCACGCCGACTCCCCCGTGCTCACCGGCGACGCCATCGAGGCGATGACCGACGAGGAGCTCGCCGCCACCGCATCCGACGTGGATGTCTACGCCCGCACGAGCCCGGAACATAAGCTCCGCATCGTCGCCGCCCTGCAATCCCGAGGCGAGATCGTGGCCATGACGGGGGACGGCGTCAACGACGCCCCCGCCCTCCGCCGCGCCGACATCGGCGTCGCAATGGGCATCAAGGGCACGGAGACCACCAAGGAGGCCGCCGACATCGTGCTCGCCGACGACGACTTCGCCACCATCGGGCACGCCGTCGAAGAGGGGCGCCGCATCCGCGACAACCTGCAGAAATCGATCCTGTTCCTCCTCCCCACGACCTCCGCGCAGGCGCTCGTGCTGCTGCTGGCCGTGCTGATCGGATTCACCCTTCCGCTACAAGCAACCCAGATTCTCTGGGTCAACCTGATCACCGCCATCACCCTCTCGTTGGCCCTCGCCACCGAGCCGGCCGAGCCAGGCATCATGGGCCGGCCCCCGACCAGGCCCGGGCGCGGCATCCTCGACCGCAGCTACGTCGGCCGGATCGTGGTGGTGACCGCACTCATCACGGCCGCGACCATCGGAGTGTTCTTCTTCGAGACCAGCATCGGCTCCACCGAAGCCGAGGCCCAGACCACCGCCGTCACCATGCTGGTGCTCGGACAGCTCGCGTTCCTGTTCAACTGCCGGTTCCTGCGGGCCTCGAGCTTCCGCCCCGCGGTGCTAGTCGGTAACCGTGCGATCTACATCTCCGGCGGCATCCTCCTGCTGCTGCAGCTGGTGTTCGTCTACGCCCCGTTCATGCATCCCTGGTTCCACTCCGCACCGCTGGGCCTTCGCGAGTGGGCCTACACGGCGGGGATCGCGGCCCTGATCTTCGCCCTCACCGAGGCCGCGAAGGCCGCCGAACGTGCAATGAGGAAGTCGCAGTAGCGGCAGGGACTACCAACTGTAGAGGCGGGGGATGATCTGGTCACGGGGCAGCTGCTCGGGGCCCGGATAGACGATCATGATCGGCACACGATCCGGGCCGGGGCCCTCCACGATGTCGAAGCCATCCACATGCTGCTTCGTGACGTGGGGCGACTGGCGCCGGAGGACGTCCTCACAGCGAAGGAGGTCATCGGGGTCGTCGGCACTCCAGATCAGATACTGAACACCGATCGAACCGAGTGCGTGGGTCGCCCGCTTGCCCATGCTCCGCAGGTAGAGCTGATAGTGATCCGCGCCGACCAGCAGGGCCGCGGTCGAGTCTCTGACCGTCACCTCGAGCTGCAGAAGATCCTCGTAGAAGGCGACCGACCGGTCGAGGTCGGAGACGAACATGACGGCGGATGAGAGACGCACAATGGGTTCCTTGTCTGCTGTGTTGGATGTGGCGCTCAGTGCTTGTCGTCGTGGTGCATGATCAGCACCGGGCAGTGAGCGTACGCGGCGCAGGCGGCGCTGACCGACCCGAGGAGCAGCCCGGCGAAGCCGCCATGGCCGCGACTGCCGACGACGAGCATCTCGGCCCCTCGGCTCTCCTGAATCAGCACATCGGCAGCGCCGCCCTCTCGAATGGTTCGGCTGAACCATGCGGGAACCCCGTCTGGGAAGACCGCGGTGACGGCCTCGTCGAGCATCCGGATAGCGTCGCTTTCGGGTGACCTCTCGGAGACAGTGATGACCTGGTAGAAATCGAGGTTCTGCCAGGCAACGACCGCATCTACCAGGGCGTTCGAGGCGGTGGCGATGGTGATGGCCCGACGCAGCCCATTGATCGACTCGTCTGACCCGTCGAGGCCGACAACGACTCGGCCGGTGGGATTGGGTTCGGTTGTGGCGTGCTCAAAGGCATCTACTGTGAGTCCTGTTCCATCGACTCCGAACCGCGTCGCGCGCGCGTCGTCGTCAGCCGTCGGTGCGGTCGGTGCGGTCGGTGTCGGAGAAGTATCCATAATCGCAAGCTCTCATCATGAAGGGTCCGAGACCAGGGTCTTTGGTCATCAACTGGCATAAGGGCGGTTGGGACCATGTGCTCTGTTTCGTTCCGTTGCCGGCTGTGACGCTAGGCGAGTGGGGCTTTCGCTCCGGAATGTGGGATGTCATGGATCGCGTCACGAACAAGGTCGCTCTCATCAGTGGTGGAGCCCGAGGAATGGGGGCCGCCCACGCCCGACTGCTGCTGGCAGAGGGAGCATCGGTCATGATCGGTGATCTCCTCGATTCTGACGGAGAGAAGCTGGCCGTTGAACTCGGCGAGCGTGCCCAGTTCGTGCATCTCGACGTCACTCAGCCTGATGACTGGACGGCCGCCATCGATCAGGCCCTCAGCCGCTTCGGCCGGATTGACATCCTGGTCAACAACGCCGGCATCGCCAACGGTGCACCGATCGGTGAGTTTCCCCTGGATCTTTGGCGAAAGACCCTCGACATCAACCTCACCGGCGCGTTCCTGGGCATCAAGGCGGTGGTGCCACACCTCGTCGCACAGCAGAGCGGCTCCATCATCAACATCTCCTCAGTCGAAGGGTTGCGGGGCAGCGCCCACCTGCACGCCTACGTCGCGACGAAGTTCGCGCTCCGAGGCTTGACGAAGTCTGTGGCGGTCGAGGTGGCCGCATCAGGCGTGCGGGTGAACTCCATCCACCCCGGCTTCATCACCACCCCGATGACCTCCGGCATCTCCCCCTCCCAGCTACAGATCCCGATGAACCGTGCGGCCGATCCTCACGAGGTGTCGCAGCTCGTCCTGTTCCTCGCCAGCGATGAGTCGAGCTACTCCACCGGTTCCGAGTTCGTCATCGACGGCGGCCTGACCGCAGGCATCCCTCACGCCTGATGAACAACACCTACGCCGAAGTCGCACAAGGGCTCCTCACGGCAGGGACACCCGGATCCCACCGAGAGCTCGGGGGTTCCTGCGCCACGACGACAGAGCTCGCCGTCACCGCCTCTCTCTTCCTCCACCTGGCCGCGAGCTCCGCCGAATCCCTCCCGCGTCAGCAGGCTGCCCAGGACGAGGCAACGACTCTGTTGGTCTTCGGGCCGACCTGCGCTCCTCACCGGGTGGCCGAGAACGTCGCGGCCTCCTTGGGAGCCGGCAACTCCGTGCAGGTCGCCCTCTTCGCCCCTGCGGAGCCGCTGCTTCTCATCCTGTTCGCCACCTTGACCAGGCTGCTCCCAGAACGTTTCATGCTGCTGAGCGAGGGGTCGGGGTGGACGACGAGCTCCGCCGAAACCTCGATCGTCGTCGTCACGGATGCCGACGCATTCGTGAACAGCACCCCGTGGATCCATCACCGTGCCTCGACGGTGGATATATTCACCAGCGGCCTGATCGCCTTCTACCGGACGCCCGGGGTGGGCCCGACTGCGCGCGAGCGTGAGTCCTGGTGAAGGATGGCCGCGTGGGCGCGCCGGTGCAGGCCCAGCTTGCTGAGCAGCACCGAGACGTAGTTCTTCACTGTCTTCTCGGCCAGCGACATGCGGGCGCCGATCTCGCGGTTCGTCAGCCCGTCGGCGATGAGCGCCAGCATCTGCTGCTCCCGGGGTGTGAGGGAGCCGATGCGAGGGTCGATCGCGGCGGGTGCGGTGATGCGCTCGACGACCTTCAGCGTCACCCGGGGGTCGAGCAGCGTCTTCCCCGCCGCCACGATTCGTAGGGCGTCGATCAACCCGCTTCCGCGGATGTCCTTGAGCACGTAACCGGATGCGCCGGCGAGCACGGCGGCGCGCAGGGCGTCGTCATCGTCGTAGGCGGTGAGCATCAGGCATTTGATCTGCGGATGTCGCGACCGCACCTCGCGGCACAGATCGATGCCACTGCCATCGGGCAGCCGCACGTCGAGCAGCACCACGTCGGGGAGGGTGGCGGCGATGCGCGCCAGTCCCTGGGCCACGGTCGCGCCCTCACCGACGACCTGGATGTCGGATTCGGCCTCGAGCATGCCGGCGATGCCGCGGCGCACCAGCTCGTGGTCGTCGACGAGGAAGATTCTGATCATGGCGCTACCGCACTCACTCTTCGGGCAACTCGTAGGGGACGGCCCATCGCAGATGAGTGCCCGTCACCGGCAATCCCACACCAGCATCGGGGTTGAGGCGAAGCGAGCCGCCAAGCATCTCGGCGCGGTGGGTCATGTTGGCGAGCCCACTTCTGCGTCGGTGGTCTCCGACTCCGATTCCATCATCGGTGATGTCGACGACGACCCAACCGCCGGTGACCGTGACACCGACGGATGTGTGATCAGCCGAGGCATGCTTGGCCGAGTTGGTGAGTCCTTCACGGATCACCGCGATGACGTCGCGGGCAAGGGTGCCGGTGACCAGCAGATCGACTGGGCCGGAGAAGCTGACCTGGGGTGTGGAGCTGAGGCGGGAACCCAACTCGGTGGCCAGGTCGATGATGGAGTGCCGGACACCGCCCTCGGCCTCCCCCACGGGCGGAGAGAGCGCGAAGACGGCGGTTCTGATCTGCGAGATGCTGGCATCGAGATGACCGATCACCTCGCTGATGCGCGTCGCGGCAGGCGTGCCGATAAGGCCCCCCGCGATGCTCTGCAGCTCGAGCCCGGTACCGAATATCTGCTGAATGACGTGGTCGTGAAGGTCTCGTGCAATACGACCGCGATCTTCGAGAAGAAGGAGCCGCTGCTGGTCGACGCGAGCCTTGGCCAATTGCATTGCAACGCTTGCTTGGCCGGCGAAGTCGGCCGCCATCTCGAGGTCGGCTGTTGTGAAGCCCAGCGCGGGCGCAGTGCGAGCAACCACGAGCACACCCTCGGCCCGGCCGGCCGCCATGAGGGGGACCGCCATGAGGGGTCCCAGTTCCACACCATTGGGGAGGGTGATCCCGATGTCGTCGAGAAGTTCGGGCTGGCGCCCTTCCAGCACCCTCGTCACCTTCGTCGGGCTCACGGGCACCAAAGCCCCGCGAAGATCGCCGGCACCGATACCAGCCGCGACGTCGATGACCAGCTTCTCTGGCTGATCTGTGGGCATCAGCATGCACACCAGATCCGCGGCGGACAACTCCAACACGCGGTCGACGAGGAGCACGATCGAATCGCTCTGCTCCCCCGACAGAAGTGCGGATGTGATCTCCGCTGACGCGGCAGACCAGGCTTGACGTCGCTGCGTCTCGGCGAAAAGTCGAGCATTCTCGATCGCCACACCAGCGGTGGCGGCCAGAGCAGTGATGAGCCGGTCATCTTCGTCGTTGAAACCCCCGTCGGCTTTGTTGCTGAGGTAGAGGTTCCCGTAGACCTGGTCTCGGACCCGGATGGGTACGCCGAGAAATCCGCCCATGGGCGGGTGACCAACGGGAACTCCCGATGACCTCGGATCGTCGGCGATGCGGTGCAGGCGGATGGGACGGGGGTCATCGATCAAGGCCCCCAACAGGCCGTGCCCCTGCGGCAGGCGGCCGATTCGCTCGACGGCGGCCGCATCCATCCCGACATGGATGAACTGGTCGATGCCACCGTGAGCGGCGAGAACACCGAGGGCGCCGTAGTCGGCGCCGACGAGTTCGACAGCGGCTTGGACGATACGTTCCAGCACTACGGGCAGCTCGAGTTGCTCGACGACCGCGTGATTGGCTCGCAGCAGCGCCTCGAGCCCATTTGTCGAGGCACCGGGCACGTCCCCGCCGACAGCGGATTCGGCTCGTGCCGGCACCGGGGAGCCGCTGCGATGGGTGGAATTCAGGCGGAAGGGGTCTTCGGCCATGATGGAGTCGCCTCAGATCATCGTGCATCGAAGATGGCTGCTCATCAGAGCCGGCCTGGGCCCACCGTACGCCACGGGCATGAATACAAGGACCTTCTGCTCTGCCCTTGACGGCGCGGTGTTGAGATGCTTCACAGATGACCGGACCGTTGATACAGCAACCGCCAGGCTCGATTCTCGTCGGCGTGGATGGTTCTGCGCCAAGCCGCGCGGCCATCACCTGGGCAATGCGCCGCGGCGGCCTGACCGGGGCGGCGGTCGTGCTCGCACACATCATCAGCGACGACCTGACCGTCCCAGCGGCCTACATCGATCCCGACACGCGAAACACCGGGCTGGCATTTCTCCAAGTGGAGCTCGATTACGCCCACCTCATCGACCGAGACGTTTCCGTCCGAACTGAACTGCTCCAAGGTGACCCTCTGAGCCGGCTCGCCGCCGCATCCGAGCACATGGCGATGCTCGCCATCGGCACCCACAAGACCGGCTTTGTGCAAGGCCAAGTCTTCGGTTCGCGATTCATCCAGCTGGCCGGACTGGCATTCAGCCCCGTCGCATTCATCCCCAACTCCGCCAGCCATCGTCGAAAAGGTGTCGTGGTGGGCGTGGGAAACGCCGAGCGGGACGAGGAAACCATTCGGTTCGCCGCCCAGGAAGCTGACCGCTTGAATCAGGAGCTGATCATCATCCACTGCCGCCCCGCGATCAGCGACGACGTCGGCGGGGAGTCCCCTCACCGTTGGGACCCGGTGTGCGACGCCGCCGAGGTCATCGCCCGGCGAGACCACCCCGCACTCACCATCCGACGTCGAACAATCAACCGCCCACCCGCTGAAGGACTCGTCGACGGCTCGATGTCAGCCGCCCTCCTCGTGATCGGCCGGTCGCACCGAACCACGGATCACCCCGGATCGGTCGGGAGCGTCGTTCACGACGTCCTGCTCAACCTGGCAGGGCCGACCGTCGTCGTCCACGACACCGTTCCCCGGCGCCGCACGACGTTCGCCCACCACGCCGCACCGATCAGCTGACGCGGCGACCTGGTACCTGTCAGGTCGTCAGACCACGCCCGACGCTCCAAGGAGGAGGCCGACACCATAGGTGGCCGCGAGTGCGAGAGCGCCTCCGACGACCACGCGGATCATGGCGCGACGACGCGAACTTCCCCCGATCGCGGCAGAAATCGCGCCCGTCAGGGCCAATGCCATGAGTACGGCGATGAAAGTGACAGGTACCCGCCAGTCCTCGGGTGGCAGCAGGATCGCCAACATCGGCAGGATCGCCCCGATCGTGAAGGCGGCCGCTGACGCAGCTGCAGCGTGCCAGGGGCTCACGACGTCGTCTTCGTCGATGTTCAATTCGGCCGAGAGGTGTGCGGCGAGGGCGTCGTGCCGGGTGAGTTCGATGGCCACCTGCCGGGCCGTGCTCTCGCTGAGTCCGCGCGCCCGGTAGAGCCCGGTGAGCTCGTCGAGTTCTTCGTCGGGTATGTCGGCGAGCTCTCGCCGCTCCTTGGCGATGAGGGCGCGTTCGCTGTCGCTCTGGCTGCTCACCGAGACGTATTCGCCGAGCGCCATCGAGATGGCACCCCCGATGAGGCCGGCGAGTCCGGCGGTGAGGATGGGGCCCGTCGCCGAGGTCGCTCCGGCGACGCCGACGACGATCGCCGCCACGGAGACGATCCCGTCGTTCGCGCCCAGCACCCCCGCGCGCAGCCAATTCAGACGCTGCGCGATTCCACCCCGGTGCGGCTCACCGGCGTGGAACGGGGGCATCTGGTCGGCTCCGGCTGCCGTCACGTCGTCACACGCTCTCGGCGGTGTCCGGTTCGGCGTGCGGCACCACGAGAACGGGGCAACGGGCATGCCGCACGCACTGCTCGCTCACCGAGCCCAGAACCAGGCCCGCGAACCCGCCGAGACCACGTGAGCCGACCACGAGCATCCGGGCGCCCGCCGAAGCGGTGATGAGAACCTCCGCCGGCTGACCCAGCACGGCACGGTACTCGACCTCGCATCCGGGATAGCGGCCGACGACCGCCTCCGTGTCCGTCATCAGTTCCTGGCGAACCCTCTCGGTGACCTCCACGAACGACGCCGCGTACCCGTCGTGGAAGATCGCGCCCCGCGGTGCCGTGTCGATCGACCACGATCGCACGATCACGACGGATGCCGACAGCGCGACGGCGAGGTCGAGTGCCGTCACCAGGGCGTCGTCCGCCGAGTCGGAACCGTCGTGCCCGACGACGATGCCGGATGCCGCGGGGCCGTCGTGCGCGGGGGCGGGGGTCTCTGAAGGCTGGGAGCTCATGCCTCGACCCTACGCGTGCGGCCACCCGGTCGTCAGTGCCATTGGTCCCCATGCCACGACTCGGGACCAAGTGCTCTGCCCCGGATGATGCGGAGGAAGCATCCTGAAGACCACCAAGGGAGCACCCATGAGAGCACTAGTCGTCTACGAATCGATGTTCGGCAACACCCGCCAGATCGCCGAGGCCATTGCGGACGGTCTCGCCGACCACGGCGAGACCGCCGTGGTCAACATCAACAGCATCGCGGTCGGCGACGTCGAGGCGGCAGATCTCATGGTCGTCGGCGGGCCGACTCATGTGCACGGGATGTCTCGGGAGAGCACACGGGCAGAAGCGGTGACGTGGGCGCTCGACCCGGCCAAGCGCCTCACGCTCGAACCGGAAGCACCGGGCCGCGGCATCCGCGACTGGGTGCAGGATCCGGCCACGGTCGTCGCCCCGCTCTTCGCGGCCTTCGCGACCCGCGGCAACGTGCCCGTGATCCTCAGCGGTAACGCCGCCGTACAAATCGACAGAGCCCTGCACCGGCGGGCGACCCGTCGCGTGGTGCCCTCGGAGAACTTCATCGTCACCAACGACAACCACCTCCTGGGCGAGGAGATCATTCGGGCACGCGGCTGGGGTTGCCGAGTCGGCAAGGCCGCATCCGATCTCCTGGCCTCCACCGCAGCCACCCCCGGAGCTCGACTGTGACCCCACTGCAGTACACCCGCTCACGACCGCATCGCGGGCGCCGGGTCATCCTCATCGCCGGCGCATCCGTCGTCGGCCTTCTCGCGGGCGGCCTCGCCGTGATCCTCGGAGTGGGGGGCATCCTGGTGCCCGCCACCTATCTGCAACCGTGGAGCGCCGGCTACTCCCAGCAGTTCTCCGACCCGCGGATGAAGGTCGTCGCCCAGGCGCTTCTCGCCCCGAGCGGGCACAACATGCAGCCCTGGATCATCCGGCTCGACGACGCCGACCCCACCGTGCTGTCGCTGTATGCGGATGCCGACCGCCTCACCCCCGCGGTCGATCCGCTCGGCCGCCAGACGATGATCACGCAGGGGACCTTCCTCGCCTACCTCGAGGTGGCTGCCGCGAACCTGGGCTATTCGGCGTCGTTCGACCTGTTCCCGAACGGGGCGTTCGACGAGACCGAGCTCGATCGATCCATGCGCGAGCTCCCGGTCGCCCGGATCACGCTCGCACCGGATGCGACGGCGGAGACCTCCGACTACGGGTCGCTCTTCCTGTCGGACACGAACCGGGCTCCCTATACGGCAGACCCCCTGAGCGCAGCGCAGACGAAGTCGCTCGGCGAGCTGGACGCGGGTTCCGCCGCGACCCTCTCTGTGCTGACCGACCCGGACGATCTCGCGACGCTCGGGTCGCTCGCCGAGCAGGGCACCCGGATCGAAACGGAATACGCCGCAGCGACCTCGGAGAGCGACGCCGTCTTCCACAGCACCGAGCAGGCCAAGAACGACGCGCGATCGGGCTTCGCCGTCGAGGGTCAAGGCACCAGCGGGCTCATGAAGTACTTCCTCCAGGGATTGATCACCATCGTCCCGGCGGTGAACGACGATGCGACCGCCGCGACGAACGCGATCGCTCTCACCGCGGCCGGGGTCGCGAACACCGCCGCGTACGGACTCATCAGGACCACCTCGAACAGCCGCACCGAACAGGTCGAGGCCGGGATCCTCTACGCCCAGCTCAGCCTGCGCACGCGAACGCTCGGACTCGTCCTGCAGCCCCTCAGCCAGGTTCTGCAGGAGTACCCGACGATGGCCGCCCCCTACGCCGCGGTGCACGAGCAGTACGCACCCGGGGGCGGGACGATTCAGATGCTCGTGCGCATCGGCACTCCCACCACCGAGTTCCCGCCGACTATGCGACGAGACGCCACCTCCCTCCTGGCCGCGCCATGATGACGACCATGACCCATCGGGTGGTCGCCCAACGGGTTGTCGCCCACCGGGTACTCCTCGGCCTGCTGATCTTCGGTGCGGTGTCGGCGGCGGGTGGCTGCGTGCTCGGGGTCGTCTTCAACGGCGCCGGCGTGCCCCTCGCCTACCTCGACGGCACTCCGTTCCCGACGTTCGTGCTGCCCGGACTGATCCTGGGCATCGTGATCGGCGGCACCCAGGCCGCAGGCGCGATCGCAATCCTCCGCCGGCACCCGCGAGAGCTGGCCATCGCCGCCGCCGCGGGGTTCGGGATGATCATCTGGATCTTCGCCGAACTGGCCATCATCACGGAGTACTCGTTCCTGCAGACGATCTACTTCGCACTCGGCATCGCCGAGCTCCTCCTCGTACTCCTGATCACCGGAGTACTCACCGCATCCCGTTCGCACTCCCACAACCAGCCCGGAAAGGGCACACCATGAGCTTCCTGTCATCATCTCGCCGGATAGCCGGCGCCGCTCTCACCGTCGGCCTCCTCACCCTCGGTGCGGGAGCCGCCGCTGCAACGACCCCGACGCCTCCCCCGCCCACATCATCACCCTCAGAGTCGGGCACCTCGGAAGGCCCCCAGACGTACACCGGGTCGACGATCGACATCACCTCGGACATCGACGGCGACGTCTACGTGGCCGGGCAGAACGTGACCATCAGCGGCGACATCACCGGCGACGTGATCGCCGCAGCGCAGACCATCACCATCACCGGCACCATCGACGGCGACGTCCGTCTCGCCGCGCAGACCATCACCCTCAGCGGCGAGATCACGCGCAGCGGCACCGTCTTCGCCGCCGACGTCACCCTCACCGACACCGGGTCGTTCGGCGACGACATGGTCGGAGCGGCCAGCACGATCGACATCGCCGGCACAGTGGGCCGAGACGTCCTGATCGGCGTGGATCGTCTCACGATCGACGGCACGGTCGGCGGGGACGTCACCTACTCCAGCGACGACGATGCCTCCATCGCCGACGGCGCCGTCGCCGGCACGACCCAGCGCATCGCCCCACCCGAATCGGCCGAGGTCGAAGTCTCCCCGTGGGCCGTGTTCGCCGGCTGGCTCCTCGGTCTCCTCTACGCCCTGATCGCGCTGAGCCTCATCACCCTCGTCGCCGGCCTCCTCGCTCCCCGCGTGCTCAATCGGGTGACCGACCATCTCGTGCCCTCGCCCTGGAAAGCACTCCTCGTCGGATTCATCGCGGCGAACGTCGTACCCGCGGCACTGCTGTTCCTCCTCGTGACGGTCATCGGCGCACCCCTGGCCCTGGCCGGAATGCTGGTCTGGACAGTGCTCACGCTCGCAACCTTCGTCTACGGCGCCCACTACCTCGGGCGGCTCATCCTCCGCCGATCCACCCACCCCGTGGTGCAGACCCTCGTCGGCGGCGCGATCCTCATAACGGCCCTGCAGATCCCGTGGCTGAACATCCTCGTCGTCGTCGCGATGATCTCCTTCGGCCTCGGCGCCCAGCTCCTCGAGTTCTACCGCCGCCGGCCGTGGGCCGCCAGGCCGGTGCCCGCAGCCACCTACAGAGCTGCCGAAGCATCACCCACGACTCCGTAATGTGACGACTGCGCGGTCGAGCGGAGCCTTCGCTCTTCTGCAGGTCGAGCACGACTCAGGACCAAGTGCTCTGTCGCTGCGGTTCCGGAGCACGCATCCTGAAGACACATGAACACACCAGGAGTCAGACCTCACCTCGTCGCCCACCACCGCGTGAGTGCGCGCCCATCGCCCACGCAGAACTGGCATCGTGAGCACATCCAGACCCTCACCCGCGGTCAGCGGGCGGCCGACCGGCTGCGCAACGTCATGGGCAGCTGGGCGTTCGTCATCGGATTCCTCGTGTTCATGCTCGTGTGGGCTGCCTCCAACACGGTCGGTGCCGACTGGGATCCATACCCATTCATCCTGCTGAACCTGTTCCTCAGCATGCTTGCGGGACTCCAGGGCGCCATCCTCCTCATCGCGGCGAAGCGCCAGGACGGCATCGCTGCGGCTCTCGCCCAACACGACTACGAGACCAACGTCGCAGCCCGGATCGACATCGAATCGGTTCTCGAGATCAACCGACAGCAGCTCGTGATGATCACAGAGCTCCGGGACATCATCACCCGCCGTGCGGATCCGACGTCGCCGACCGAGTCGCCCAGCTCGTCCCGCACCGTGGGAGCCTCGCCGGGCCGCTTGCTACAGTGAGCCGCACGCAGAGGGGGCGAGCTTGTCGGCAGCGGGGTTGAGCACGGCGGAGGTCGACCAGCGGGTTGCCGCAGGGCGCACGAACGCGTTCCTGCAGAACACCAGCCGCAGCGTCTGGAGCATCATCCGGGCCAATGTGCTCACCCTGTTCAACGGCATCATCCTCGCGTGCTTCATCGTGCTCCTCGCCATCGGTCGGTGGCAGGATGCCCTGTTCGGCTTCTCGGCGGTCGCCAACGCCATCATCGGCAGTGTCCAGGAATACCGCGCGAAGCGTGCCCTCGACAAGCTGGCACTGCTCAACGCACCGCATGCCCGGGTCGTGCGAAACGGATCCGAGGCGGAGATCGAGATCGCCTCGGTCGTGATCGACGACACCGTGGTGCTTCGAGCCGGAGATCGGGTTCCCGCCGACGCGCTCGTCGCAGGATCTCGAGGGCTCCAGCTCGACGAATCCATGCTCACCGGCGAGTCGGATGCGGTGGAGAAGACTGTCGGCGACAGGGTGCTCTCCGGGTCGGTCGTCGTGGGCGGCGAAGGCTCCGCCGTCGTGGACCGGGTGGGAGCGGATTCGTTCGCGAATTCACTCGCCGCCGAGGCGAAGCGCTTCTCCCTAGTCGCGTCCGAGTTGAGATCGTCGATCAACCGCGTGCTGAAGTGGGTGACCTGGATCATCGGACCCGTCGCCCTGCTCGTGCTGAACGCTCAGATGGTCGCTCAAGGTGGCTGGGCGGATGCGTTGGAGAACGGGGCCTGGCGCGACGCCGCGACCGCCACCATCGCATCCGTCGTGGCCATGGTGCCCCTCGGTCTGGTGCTCATGACCAGCATCACGTTCGCCGTCGGCGCCGTGAAGCTCACCCGGCAGCAGGTTCTGGTTCAGGAGCTGCCCGCCGTCGAGGGGCTCGCCCGGGTGGACCTGATCTGCCTCGACAAGACGGGCACCCTCACCCAGGGCGACATCGTCTTCGACGGAGCCCATCCGCTGTCCCCGGTGGCCGGGTGGGAGACTGTTCTCGCCTGGTACGGCGTGCAGAACGACGCCAACGCGACAGCCGAAGCCTCGCCGAACCGTACACCGCCGTGCCGTCCGCGGCGCCGCTGGACCGGGTGCCGTTCTCGTCGGCCCGTAAATGGAGCGCCGTCGTCTTCGCCGACGGGATGTGGATCCTGGGCGGGCCGGAGATGGTTTTCCCCGCCGCGGGCGGAGGCGACCCGGTGCGCACGTCGCTCGCCGCCCAGGCCGACGATCTCGCCGCGAGCGGCCGACGCACGCTGGTACTCGCGCACGGCACGCCCACCACCGACGAGACCGTTCCGGTCGACGCCGTTCCGGTGGTGCTTCTGACGTTCCGAGAGAACATCCGCCCCGACGCCGCCGAGACCCTCGCGTACTTCGCTGATCAGGGTGTCGAGGTTCGCATCATCTCCGGCGACAATCCGCAGACCGTGGCAGCCATCGCCCGCGAGGTCGGCCTCGACGCTCCCCACGGTTTCGACGCTCGGCAGCTGCCCGACGACGACGAGGCCCTTCTCGACGTCCTCGAGACGAACCTCGTCTTCGGCCGGGTCACCCCGGATCAGAAGAAGCGCATCGTGGTCGCCCTGAAGTCAGCCGGCCACACCGTCGCCATGACCGGAGACGGCGTGAACGACGCGCTGGCGATCAAGGAGGCCGACATCGGGGTCGCGATGAACTCCGGAGCGGCCGCGACGAAAGCGGTCGCGCGCCTGGTGCTCCTCGATGGCAAGTTCTCCCACCTGCCGAGCGTGGTCGCCGAGGGGCGACAGGTCATCGCCAATATCGAACGTGTCTCGATGCTCTTCCTCACGAAGACCGCCTATGCCACCTTCCTCGCGATCACGTTCGGCATCCTGCTGCTGCCGTTCCCCTTCCTGCCCCGCCAACTGTCCGTCACCGACGGGCTCACCATCGGCATCCCCGCCTTCTTCCTCGCGCTGCTGCCCAACGCCCAGCGCTACATTCCCGGGTTCCTCCGCCGCTCACTCACGTTCGCCGTACCCGCCGGGCTCGCCGTGACCCTCGGCATCGCCTCGTACGCACGCCTGGCCGCCGACGCCGGCATACCCGAGGCCGAGATCCGCACCGGTTCGACGCTCATCCTGGGCATCATCGGACTCTGGATCCTCGTCGTCCTCTCACGGCCCGTCACCCGCTTCAAGGGCCTGGTTATCGGCGCCATGATGGTCGGGCTCGTGCTGGTGTACACCGTGCCGGTGGCACGCGACTTCCTCCAGCTGGTCGACCCCACACTGCCCACGGCACTACTCGTGCTCGTCACCTCGCTGGCGTCCATCGCGCTGATCGAGATCGTGCGGTTTGCCCACCGCCGTGTCTCGCGCCGAGATGCGGAGAACGCCGCCCTGGAGCGCCCGGCCCGGCTGCGTCAGCGAGCCGCGAAGTAACGTCGCCCCGGACCCGTCCACAGCGGAACGATCACCGCAGAGGTGACCACCAGCTGGATCGCAGCCACCGACCAGTCGCCCTCCTCCGTGACCACAACGACCAGGATCGCCGACAGCAACGCGAGCACCAGAACGATCGTGACTCCCAGCCGCGACGCACGACTGCCCCGGGCCACCCCCGATGCCAGGGCGATCACGAACAACCCGAACAGGATCATTCCCGCACCGAACAGGGTGACGGCGAGCACGACGCCGCTCTCGGCGACCTCCGGCAGATAACGAAGGAACACCCCGAGGATGCCCACCATGATCTGAGTGATACCGCCGAGGTAGACCAGAACCACCGCGAACGTCACGAACCCGGGTCGAGAGCGAGATGAGCGCAGTGCCATGCCGCCAATAGAACCACGGATGGCCGGTCGGGCCGCCAAGAAATGCACAATCAGCGCCTCCAGCAAAGTAACTGGTGTTCGCAACTACCTCGCATTTCCTTGGCCATGGTCGGCGGTCGCGTCGTCAACGACCGGTTGAGCCATCACGCCCGCGGGCGACTTCGGCCTCATGAGTCGATCGTTCTTGGAGGGTACCGATCGTTGCGACATCGGCCACCTCGAGATCTTCGGACTCGGCGCGGGCATCACCACGCGGAAAGACCTCGTCAAGGTGACTCTCTTCGAGCGGAGTTACGGACGCATTCCCTACCTCGTCCCCGTCGAGATCATCGAAACCGGGGACCTCTGCTGCGTTCGACAGATTCCGGGAACTCTTCACGATTCCCCAGTCATCCTCTCGCCCCTCTAATCGGGTGAAGCCGACTGCATCGAGTACCGCGAGGGATTCGCCCACTGGCTCCTCGCGAAAGTACAGAGCATCTGAAGTCGCCAGAACCGCCGCACCTGGGCTCCCCCGACGCCTGGAGCTGCCGGTCCAGAGTCTGCCGAGCAGCACATATGCGCTTGCACGCCCGGATGGACGGGCCTCATTCAGCAGCCGCCACAGAGCCGTGCAGCGGCTCACCGTTTCCGGCCTCGAAGCGCACCAGAGCGAGCGAGTGCCCACCGTCATGAGGTTCGACCTCGATCCAGCTCAGTTCCTCAGACTCCGGCGGGCGGCTTCAGGGCCAGAACGGCGTCTCGAAACGTGGACACCAACTCCCCGATCTCGAACGCCTTCTCACTGGCCACTTGATCCGTGAGCCCTGCCCACCCTGGTCTCTCCTCGGCGTAAGACTCGACATCACGGAGTGAACAAACACCGACCCGCTCCTGGGTCTCGACTGTGCGCCGATACGATCGCCCCGTGCAGAAGTCTCGAAAGGCGAGCCCGCTTCGGCCGGACCGGCCTTCTGAGTTCGCCGTTCAAGCCGTCTTGCTCACGCCGCGCTGCTCAGCGACCTCGCCGTCATCGACGAGCGCAGCTGGGGAGAGTCGGCGCTTCTGAGCTGCCTGCGGCGGTTGAAGGCAGGTGGCCCGTGTCGGACTCCGGATCCGCTCGACCAGCGACCACTTCGCCGCGGCCTACGCCGACGAGTTGGTCTTCGACGCTGACGGGCTGGGGTGGTGGGGAGACCAACCGCTTCCACCCCTGCGCCCCCGCTGACGCAGGCCCGCACAGTCGCGCTACCCGGCGAGCGGTACGTGTCGAGGCGATCAGGGCCGGTAGCGCGATGCGAGAACGGGTGACTGACCACCGAAGGCAGCCAGGTGCGCCGTGAACACGTCCTGCAGCAGACCGCCCTGCTCCACGCCCGGCGCGGTGACGGTCTCACCGAGCTCGATACCGCGAAGGCTCGCCGTGACGACGTCGCCGGCGCTCATCCGGGGAGCAGCCGAGAGGTCCATGCCCTGCCGTTCGTGGAACTCGGTCGCGACGACCCCGGGCAGGAGGGCCTGCACGGCGACTCCACTCGGAGAGAGCTCCGCGTTCAGTGTCTGAGAGAGAGCGAGTGTGTAGGCGAGGGTGGACGCATAGACGGCGCGACGGAGTCCGACCTCCTCGAGAGTGGCAGGGCCGCTGAAGGCGATCATGCCGGCCACGTTGACGATCTGTCCCCCGCCTCGCTGAACCATGCCCGGAGCGATCGCCCGAGTCAGGAGGGTCGGCGCCAGAACCTTCACTCCCACGAGTTCGGCGGCCTGCTCCTCGGGCAGCTCCGTGAACGCCTTGTAGTGGGCGACGCCGGCGTTGTTGACCAGGATCGAGACGGGCCGGTCGCCGACGGCCGCGATGACCTTCTGGATTCCCGCGTTCGTCGACAGGTCGGCGACGACGGTGAGCACGCGGACGTCGGGGAACTCGGCGGCGAGTTCGTCGAGTCGCTCCTGACGGCGACCGACAGCGATGACGTCGGTGCCGCGTGCTGCCAGACGGCGGGCGTATTCCCGTCCGATGCCTGACGATGCTCCGGTGACGACGGCCGATTGGCTCATGGTGATTCTCCTTCGGGCTTCTGGAACGCCGTCTGTGCGGTGCTCGAATCGTGGGCGGGATCTGATTCCGCCGATGGGTTCTCCCTGTGATCGATGGTGGGAGGAGGTCAGTGACCCGGGAGCAGGGCGAGGGCCTGGGAGCGCTGAGCGAGGAGGTCGCCGTACGTGCCGTCGCGCTCGGCCCAGCGAAGACGCTGTGCCGCGTCGACGACGATCTCGTCGGCGGCATCCGGAGCGGTGATCAACTGGACGACTTCATCGAGATAGTCCTCGAGCGGGAGGGCGGCGGGGTTCATGCCGCCCTGGGCCTCGGTCGCCACGGCCGGCGGGACGAGTTCGGTGACCCGGACCCCCGCATCGGCCAGCTGCGGACGGAGGGACTCGGTGTACGCGTGGACTCCCGCCTTGGACGCCCCGTAGGTCGGCATCAGCGGGAACGGCAGGAAAGCGATTCCGGAGCTCACGGTGATGATGTCACCGTGGCCCTGGGCGATGAGGTGCGGGGAGAACGCATCGATCACGCGGATGGTGCCGAGCAGATTCACCGCGATCGTCGCCTCGGAGATCGCGAAGTGAGCAGGGTCGCGAAGATCCTCGGGGATCATGACACCGGACATCGTCACCACGACGTCGAGGCCGGGGTGCCGTGCGAGGACCTCGTCTCGGGCACGCTCCACCGAATCGTGATCGGTGACGTCGATCTCCACGGTCTCGAGGTCGGTGACGCGATCGATGGTGCGCCCGCCCACGACGACGGTGCTTCCGGCTCGCTCGAAGCGATGAGCCAGCCCGAGACCGATGCCCGAGGTGCCTCCGACAATGAGGACTGTTCGTCCGGTGATGTTCATGACGACTTCTCTCCTACTCCGCGTGACCGCCGTCGTATCCGTGGCGTGACTCCATCGTCGGTTCGGTTCTTCGGCCCAGGAAGGTCCCCGCTGATCCGGGGAGCAGCAGGGCCTCTCTCAGCGTGGACGTCGCGACTAGCGTGTTCTTTGTGGACGATGCCGGACGTGCGAACAAGCTGGGTGAGTACTTGCAGGCCCGCCGCGCCCTCATCACCCCCGATCAAGTCGGCCTCACGGCAGGACCGAATCGACGGGTCCCGGGACTCAGGCGTGAGGAGGTCGCACTCCTGGCCGGCATCAGTGCCGACTACTACCTCCGGCTCGAACGCGGGCGCGACAGCCATCCATCCCTGCAGGTCATCGAGGCGTTGGCGCGGGTGCTTCAGCTCGATGAGGTCGAGACCACCTACCTGGTGAGTCTCGGGAGTCCCCGCCCGCATGCGCGACGGTACCCGCGCGAAGAGCGGGTACCGGCCCGGCTGCACCAGTTGCTGGCGACCATCGCCGCACCGGCGTTCATCGAGGGGCGGTGTTTCGACGTCCTCGCCGCGAACCCGTCGGCCATTGCCTTCTCGCCGCGTCTCGCTCCCGGCAACAACCGTCTGCGCTCACTGCTTCTCGACCCGGAAGAACGCGAGTTCCATCGGGACTGGGAACAGTCGGTGAGCGCCTTCATCGCGCTCTTCCGGCACTCCATAGCGGACCGTGTCGACGACGTCAGGGCAATCGAGCTCGTCGGTGAGCTGTCGCTGGCGAGTGCACGGTTCCGCGAGGAATGGGCGCGCCAGGGCGTGAGAAGTTTCGTGGGTGGCGGTGTCGAGATCGATCACCCAATCGTGGGAGAGCTGCAGCTCCATCGAGAGAAGCTGCAGGTCGAGGGCTTGGTACTCGTCGTCTACTACGCCGACCAAGGCAGTCCGAGCGCCGAGCGACTCCGCATGCTGGACGCCCTGGCCGCACCCGTGGTTCAGCCCGACCTGCAGGACCGACGACCCTGACTCCATCGGGCTGTCGCCGGTGACCTGTCACACCGGTCGTGCGAGCGCTCCGCTCGACGACGACAGCCGGAGCTGCCGGCTCCAGGCCTGGGTGGCGACCTGCACGGCGTCCCACGGCGAGCCGAGCGGGGGCGTGTAGGAGAGGTCGAGGTCGCTCATCGCCTCGACGGTCATGCCGTGGTGCAGGGCGGTGGCGTAGGTGTCGACGCGTTTGGCGATCTCGGCGCCGCGGGCACCGACCAGCTGGGCGCCGAGCAGCAGCCCGTCGCCGGTATCGCCGGTGATGCGGATGCTGAGCCGTTTCGCGCCCGGGTAGTACGCCTTGTGGTCGTCTGCGATCGCGGTGCCGCTGAGGGGCGTGTAGCCGGCGGCGACGGCCTCGTGATCGCGGAGGCCGGTGCGGGCCGCCACGAGGTCGAAGACCTTGACGACCTGGGTACCGAGACTGCCCGCGAACCGGGCGTCTCCGCCGATCGCGTTCTCCCCCGCCACTCGGCCCTGCTTGTGGGAGGTCGTGCCGAGAGGAAGGTAGGTGACACCGAGGAGGCGGTGATGGGTGACCACGCCGTCGCCGGCCGCCCACACGTGAGGCAGACCGGTTCGCATCCGCTCGTCGACGACGACAGCTCCCCCGGCCCCGGTGGATGCGCCGGCATCGGTGAGCAGGCTCGTGTTCGGTCGCACGCCGACGACCAGGAGCACGACATCCGCGGTTCTGGACGAACTCCGGCCGCCTTCGAAGCCGGTCACGGTCAGGCGACCTCCGGTACGGGCGATGCCCTCGACACGGGCGTTCGTGACCACGTCGACACCGTGGCGGGTGAGTTCCTCGTGCACGAGGGAGCCGAGTTCGGGGTCAAGGGTCGAGAGCACTTCGGGCCCGCGCTGGAGCTGCGTCACGTGGAGGCCGCGGATGGTGAGCGCCTCGGCCATCTCGAGGCCGACGTAGCCGGCTCCCACGATGATGGCGGTCTCGGGCTGGTGCTCGTCGAGGTAGCGCTCGAGCGCGAAGGTGTCACCCATCGAGTGCAGTACGTGCACGCCGTCGTCGGGGCCGAGCCCGTCGGGGCTGACGCCCGTGATGCCGGCAGTCGACGGGGAGGCCCCGGTGCCGACCATCAGTTCGTCGTAGGCGATCGTCGACTCCCGTCCGCTCGCATCCCGAACGGTGAGCTGCCGGCGGCCGACGTCGATGCCCGTCGCGAGAGTGTCGAGCCGGAGCTGCATGCCGGTGGCTTCGAGGTCGGCATGGGTGCGGTGGGCGAGCGACTGCCACGGGTTCACCTCGCGCGAGAAGTAGTACGGGATGCCGCAGATGGAGAAGTTCGGGTAGGCGTCGGCCACGACGACGGTGACATCGACGGAGGGGTCGAGTTCGCGGGCGCGGAGCGCTGTGGAGATTCCGGCGTCGCTTCCACCGATGGCTACGAGATGCATGACCCCATCTTGACTCGGCACAACTAGTTCAGTCAATATTGAAACAATGAGCACTGAACGAAACGAAGACGTGGTGCGTCGAGCAGCCAAGCACGCCGCCCTCGGCGATCCTGCGCGGCTGCGGATCGTCGACCTGTTGACGGTGGGTGATCTGGCACCGTCGGAGATCCGCGATGCTCTCGACCTGCGCTCGAACCTCATCACCCATCACCTGAACGTTCTGGAGTCGGTCGGGATGCTCACCCGGCACCGCTCCGAGGCCGACAGACGGCGCAGCTACGTGCGGCTGGCCAGCGACGCCCTGGACGGGCTCGTCCCCGGGGCGCTCGGCTCCGCGCGGCGACTGCTCTTCGTCTGCACCGCCAACTCGGCCCGCTCGCAGCTCGCCGCCGCGCTCTGGAACCGGGTCAGCAGCATCCCTGCAGACTCGGCTGGCACTCACCCGGCCGAGCAGATCGCCCCGGGCGCGATCGCGACCGCCGCCCGGCATGCGCTCACCCTCCCCCGTGTGCAGCCGCGGGCTCTGGTCGAGGTTCACCGCGCAGATGACTTCGTGGTGACCGTGTGCGATCGCGCGCACGAGGAACTGGGCCTGCGCGAGGGCGCGCACTGGTCGATCCCCGACCCGGTGCGGATCGGCACCGATGCGGCGTTCGATGCCGCCCTCGACGACCTGCAGCACCGAATCGACGACCTCGCGCCCCGCCTGGCCGCGTCCTGACCCGAAAGCCCCACATGACCGCCACGCCCACCGTCTTGTTCATCTGCCAGCACAACGCCGGCCGCTCCCAGATCGGAGCCGCACTGCTGGACCACCTGGCCGGCGAGCGGTTCACCGCGACCTCGGCCGGGCTCTCCCCCGCCGACGAGGTGAATCCGGCTGTCGCCGCGACGATGGCCGAACTGGGCGACGACATCAGCGGCAACGTGCCGCGGGCGGTCACGGTCGCCGACCTCGACGAAGCGGACATCGTGGTGCTGATGAAACCGGGGCTGGCCCTGCCGACGACGCCTCGTGGCGAGGTGCTGGAGTGGTCGTTCCCGAATCCGGAGTCGTGGGACGCCGACGCGGTGCGGCCGCTGCGCGAGGCCGTGTCGAAGAAGATCCGGTCGACGCTCCTCGCCCCCTAGACAGCGGCGGGCGCGCGGCCGATCTGGATCGGGCTCGGAGCAGGCAGCGCACAACAGCTCGCACCGGTGGCGGCGCCCGTCGAGTCGAACAGGCCCGCTCCCCCGCACACGCCCGTGTCGGGCAGTACCAGTTCGACCCGGGCGGCGGCTTCGTGATCGCCGGCAAGCTCCGCCACCACCGACCGCACCTGCTCATACCCCGTCATCGCCAGGAACGTGGGTGCGCGTCCGTAGGACTTGGCGCCCACCAGGTAGAAGTCGGGCTCAGGCTGGGCGAGGTCGGCGGCGCCGGTCGCGGCCACGGAACCGCAGGAGTGGATGTTGGGGTCGACCTCGGCGGCGATCCGCGCCGGCGCTTGCAGCGTCGCATCCAGTTCCAGGCGCAACTCCGACAGGAACGACAGATCAGGCCGGAAACCGGTCAGCACCGCGACATGATCGGCGGGGGCGAGCATCCGGCCGTCTTCGCTGGTGAGCAGCACCTGGTCGCCGTCGCGGGCGATTTTCTCGACTCGAAAACCGGTCACCACGTCGATCAGGCCGGCGTCGACGAGCTCCTTCGCGGTGATGCCGAGCCGGCCACGGGCGGGCAGCTCATCGGCCTCTCCCCCGCCGAAGGTTGTGCCGACGGTGCCGCGGCGCAGCACCCAGGTGACCTTCGTCGACGGGTCACGGCGAGCGATCCGACCGAGCGCGATCACGGCCGTGACGGCCGAGTGGCCCGACCCCACGACGACGCTGTGTGCACCTTCGTACTCCGTGCGACGCCGGTAGTCCGGGATGCGGTAGTCCAGCACCGCCGCGGCGGCGCGCTCCCCGAGCGCGGGCAGGCCGTCGGCCCCGGCCGGGTTCGGGGTCGACCAGGTGCCGGATGCATCGATCACCGCGCGCGCGTCCACCCGGTACTCGGTGCCATCGGTGGCTTCGATGTGCACGGTGAAGGGCTGTTCGGCCCGCCCCTGGTCGACGAGGCGGTCGCGGCCCCGTCGGGAGACGCCGACGACCAGCGAGTCGTAGCGGATGCGGTCGCCCAGCTCCGCCGCGAGCGGGGCGAGGTAGCCGCGGATCCACTGCGCGCCCGTCGGGTACCCGGTCGTCGGCGCTTCCCACCCGGTGGGCTCGAGCAGGCGAGCCGCAGCCTTGTCGACCAGCTCGCTCCAACCGGAGAACAGTCGCACGTGACCCCACTCGGACACCGCCGCCGCCGCGCTCGCGCCGGCCTCGAACACCAGAACCGGCTGGGCACGCTCGACCAGGTGCGCGGCAGCCGCCAATCCCTGGGGGCCGGCACCGATCACGACGACGGGTAACTCGTTCCGCACCGTCTCCTCCTCACACATCGACAGACCTCAATGCATCGAGGTTGGTCGATGCATCGACAGGTGTCAATATGACGTGCCAGAATCTGACCATGACGATCGCCCTGCCACTGCCGACCACGGATACGGCCGCATGCTGCGCCCCCGTCACGGGCGGAGTTCTCACCACTGAGGAAGCCGAGCGCATCGCCCGTACCTTCAAGGCGCTCGGTGACCCGTCGCGTGTGCGCCTGCTCTCGCTGATCGCGGCAAGCGAAGGCGGCGAGGCGTGCATCTGCGACCTGACCGAGCCTGTCGGCCTGTCGCAGCCGACGGTGTCGCATCACATGAAGCTGCTCGTCGACGCCGGGCTCGCGGTGCGCGAGCAGCGTGGCCGCTGGGCCTACTACCGCGTCGTCGATGATGCCCTCGACCGAGCGGCGCGAGCCCTCCGCCCCTGACCGGCACTCATGAGTCGGCGCCTTCGCGTGCCGCGTGCTCACCCTCTGAGAGCGTGTGGACCGCCGACGAGTCACACGGATCAGGTCCGGCAGGGTGTGAGGGAGGCCACGGCGGCGGAGAGAGAGTTGGGGCCACCGAGCAGCACCACCTCGCGGGCGCGCAGCCGGGCGATCTGGGCCAGCACCCCCGGGGGCACACAGTCCGTGGGCACCACGAACAGCGGCGAGGCCGTCGACCCCGCCCAGGCCGTTCCTGCGAGAGCATCGGGGAAGTTGTACCCGGTGGCGAGGAACACCCGGTCTGCCGATTCGAAGGCCTGAGCATTGATGGCGACGGAAGCCTCGAAGCGATCGGCCCCTGACAGCCGCTGGACGTCGCCGACCGCCTCGTCCAACGCCTGATAGAGCGCGGGCGAGACCGAGTTGGGGCCGCCGGCCACGATCACGCGCGCGGTGCCGAGATCGCTGAGCAGCTGCCTGGTGGCGGCATCGAGCGATCCGGACTGGCCGGGCACGAGCAGCACCGGCATCGCGTGCGCTCCTCCCGCGGCGCCCGCGCTCAGGGCGTCGGGGAAGTTCGCTCCAGTCGCCACGTAGACCGCCGGTGCGCCGACCTGCCCGAACGCGTAGCGCACGAGATTGCGCGACGCCTCGTAGCGGTCGGCGCCGGAGATACGCACGGTGTGCTTCTGGATTCCCGTCAGTTCGAGCAGCACGCTCTCCGAGACGGATGCGGGGCCTCCCACGACGACGATCTTTCCGGGTTTCAACCGCTCGATCTCTGTGCGCACGGCGGCCGGCAGGGAATCGCCCGGAGTGAGCAACAAGGGCCCGCCCTCGTGCACGGCTGCGGGGCCGGCGCTCAGTGCGTCGGGATAGTTCGCGCCGGTCGCCAGGTACACCACCGGGGCCCCGGCCGGGAACGCCGTCTGCGACACCTGCACGGCTACCCCGTAGCGGTCGGCGCCCATCACCCGGTTCACCGCAGGCTTGGTCGGCGTCGGCGTGACCGTTCCCTCGTCGCGCAGCTCGAGCCGGGAGAGCACCACGCCTCCGACCCCGTCCGACCAGGCCAGAAGGGAACCGTTCAGCGACACGACCGGTCCGTAGCTGTAGTACTGCTCGGTCGGCGGGGTGATCCACGCCTGCGGCCCCGCACCACCGAAGCCGAACACGAGCACCGAGGCCCGCTGGTATCCGCCGTAGTAGCTCGGCCCTGACGGGTCGTACGTCCATCCCTCCCCCAGGCTGAGGGCGAACGCACTCCCCGACCGCGAGACCTGAACCAGGGATCCCTCGTTCTGCTGAGTGCTCCGGATGGCCGCCTCCGCACCTCCCAGGTGCGCCAAAGACGTGAGTCGCGCGAGATCGTCGACCTGGGTCGTGAGCACCTGGATCGGGCCCTCACCGCTGGAGCTGTTGGACTCGGTCACGAGCAGCACCCGGCCCTCGTCGACACTGAGGTGTCGCACCCATCCGTCGATCTCACCGAGCGGCCGCTTCTGAGCCGTGGCGGCGGTCAGCGACGAGGTCCAGACCTTCGACTCCCGGTCGACCCACACCACTCTGTCGCCCTCGACGGCGAGCCACGAACAATCGAAGCCGTCCAGCCCGAGTCGCGCGCGCACGACCGCCGAGATCACCGGTTGCCCCGTCTCGAGCTTCAGCACCTGGCACCGGCTCGAGATCACCACCAGACCGTCGTCGATGGCGTAGGCCTGATCGTCGTTGCTGACGTCGGACGCCCACACCTCGACGCCGTTCCGGTACGCCGCAAGCTCGGTCCCAGGTGCGGTGTCGCGCACTCTGAGGTTCCATTCACCTTCTACCCACGGGGTCTGGCTCCAGCTCTCCATCCGCGCCACCATCGCACCCATGTTCGTGACGTCGCCGGTCACTGCGGCTCCGGCCGCAGCCGGATCGACGCGAGTCATCCATTGGGCACCGGCATCCACGGTGTCGTCGGTCCAGGTCAACGAGTCGTCGCTGAGGGTCACTCCGTAGACGTTGGCCGGACCGCCGACGACCGGCAGATCGTAGAGCCGCTGCGGAGGAGAGCCGACGGGATCGGCCACCCGGTAGAGGAAGCCGCTCAACAGCTCGTCCGTTCCCACCCAGGGCTCGGTCAGCGGCCCGTTCGGACCGGGCCGCATGACGACGGCTGTTCCGTCGGTGGCGAGGTTGTCATTGCCGCGGAAACCGAGCACCGATTTCGCCGTGCTCCCGTCGGCACGGCCGACCACGGGCTCGGGGTAGTCGGGGCCGGTGAAGATCGTGGCACCGGGCAGGGTGATGAGTTCGGAGAACGCCTTCGCATCCCAGCGCCTGGCGGTCTCACCCACGCCGAAGCGGTACACGACTCCCGACTTGACTCCGTTGCCCGCCCAGTCCATCTGCCAGTTCTCGAGGGTGTTGCGGTCCTGCCGCGGCAGGTGCACGCTCGCGGCGGATCCCGTGACTGCGAGCTCCACCTGGCCGACCCGCTGGTAGCCATAGTTCCAGGCGTCGCGCAACCATCCGCCGCCGTCGACCAGCCCGGGCGCGTCTTCGGAGCGGATGGAGCCGATCGAGCGCAGAGTCTGGGTGCCCTCCGTCCAGAGCAGCATGCGGGCATCGCCGTATTGCCGCTTGCTGCTCGAATAGGTGCCCACGAGCAGGCCAAGGCTCTGACTGCCGTCGGCCTCGGCGAGCATCGGCTCGCGACTGCCGAGAGCGGTGGCCGAGATCGCCGCCACGTTGCGACGCACAGCCTCCCCGCCACCGGTCACGTCGACCTCGCGCACCACGAAACTGTTGTCGCTGACGCAGCCGTAGCTGCCGGGCCAGCGATACGACTCGAACCAGCCCCTCGCCGAACCGGTCAGGAGAGTGCCTTTCACCGCTGTCTGGCCACCACGGCTGCCGTCGAGGGTTTCCCAGACGATCACCTCTTTGCCGGCGTCGTCGGTGGTGGGAGCCGTGATGAGGCTGCCTCGCAGCCACGTGGGTTGGAAACTCATCCAGCCACCGTCACCGCCGAAGCGGGGTGAATCGTAGAGGTCACGCACCGGATCGGCGCGACCCGTGGTGAAGGCGAGCAACCGGTATTCGTTGGCGACCGACACTCCGACGAGCAAGCCGTCGCGCGAGGAGAGCCGCTGACCGTCGAGGCTCGCTCCGGGGGCACGTCGGGCCGAGTTGCCGCTGGTGACGACGGTGTTCGCGAGTACTCCGCCCTGGCCTGCAGCCGGCAGAACGGATGTCGCGGCCCGCGCTCCGGGAACGAAGATGTCGTCGAGTGTGCGGGGCGTAGCCGTGAGGTTCACCAGATCCTCGACGCCCGGGCAGAACTGTCCGGCGCCGGCCCGCAGGGTGATGAAGCTCGTGCGCCATCCCCCCAGCGATCCGCGCACCTGCACCTTGAGGGAGACATCACCCTGCTGGGCGATGCGACCGGTGACCGTGCCGTCGGCGGCAAGGGAGATGCCGGTCGGGTTGGTGTAGTCCGGATCAGGTCGCCAGGTGGCCGAGACCCCGGTGGCCAGTCGCTTGACCGTGGCTTTGACGCTGAGGTCGACGCCGATCGGGGCATCGAAGGTCGTGGTGGCGGGCACGGCGACCGAGAGGATGCGGTCGGCGACCATCTGGCCGGCCCGGGCGAGCAGCGGACCACCGACGTAGCTCGTGTGCACGGTCATACCGCTGCCGACCGACGGCCCGGATCCGCCCACCGGGGTGGCGGCGATGCGGGTCATCAGGTTGGCGGTGTCACACACGAGATCGTCGGCATTGCAGACCGACACCACTGCGGGTGCGACATCGTCCAGGGGCAGCGAGGAAAGATCGCCCGCCCAGCCGGTGAGCCCGTTGCCGGCGGGTGCGTTGCCGAGCGAGGTGAGCGAGGCTGTGGTTCGGGCAGGATCGGCCACGAGCACGATGCCCGCGAACTTGGAGCTGTCCGGATAGAGCGCGGCCACCCGGTGCGCCACGAGCGCACCCTGCGAGTACCCGATCAGGACGACTTTCTCATCGGGACATCGCTGAACCGAATCGTCGATGACGGGCTCGAGGTACTCCACGCCCGAGGCGATGCTGTCGAGATAGAGGTTGCTCACCTCGCCGGCGCTGAGATCGACGTCGAGGAAGGCCGCGGCGCCGACGGGCAGGGACTGGTAGTCGACCTGCACCTGGCGCACCCGCCGGTCGTCACCGATGGACACCCGCACGGCATCTCGGACCGCAGCGGCTTCGGCTCCGAAGCCCTCATTCTGATCCGCGGTCTGGCCCGAACCTCGGATGCCCACGACCACGACGTCCGCGCAGTCCTGGATTCCCGACACCCCGTGGTGCACGGGAGCCCCCCAGTTGCCGGAGGACGCGGCCACGATCGCCTCATCTGCGACCGCCGCCCCCACGGGAGATCCCACCACGACCGCCAACGGCACCACCACGGCCGCACCCATGGCCAGGGACAGGATGCGCCTCCACGATGACGGTCGCTCCGCACGCATAAGTACTCCCCCGAGCTCCCCACCGCAGGCGCGGCCAGCACGACTCTATCGACCGTCGTCGCCCGGCCGCGGCCCCCAATAGGGGACGCACGCGGCCCCGATCGGAGGGCCGGTCAGGAGCGCTTCGCCTGCTCCTCGAACCACGCGAGCAGCTGGCGGAGGGCCCGCGCCGCCTCGTTCGACTGCTCATCCGTGTCGGCTGAGCCGAACGACGCGAGATAACCGGGGATGTCGTCGGACACCGACGACTCGTAGGGCTCGAACCCCATGGTCCAGTCGGGGAACTGGCGCTCCCCCAGATTCTCCTCCAGCAGGATCTTCACGTCGGTGTGCCGAGGGTCGCCCGCGATCAGCGCCATGCGTTCGCGCACCGCGGGGGCCGGACCCTCGAGCACCTGCAGGAACCGCTCGTCGTGGTACAGCAGCATCCCGGTGACCTCGTGGCCCGCATTGTTCTCGCGGCTCGTCGACAACAGCGCGACCAGGTCGCCCGAGCTGAAGGGCACCGTGGCCGAGCTCGAATAGACGATCGACAGCACCTCGTTGTTCACCTTGTCCACCTCGCCAGCCTAGCGACAGCCGGGCGGGTGGGGTGCGGGAACAGCCGGAGACGACCGAGGCATTGACAATGCGGCCCGGACACCACAAGAGCCGGCGCGGTCGCCCCACCGCTGGGTGGGCGGCCACGCCGGCTCGCAGGCGGGTCAGGCGAGGTCTCAGCCGCGCGTGCGGAGCTTCTTCAGCGCCTTCTCGCGGCGCTTTCGCTCTTTGGGGTCGTTCCACAGCCGGATGACCTGGTGGGCCGTGGACTCGGTGTGGCCCGTGCGCGATCCGAGCACGTAGGCGATGAAGGCGATGCCGCCGATGAGGAGGACTTTGTTGCGCATGCGATGACCTTTCGTTGGGTGGAGTCTGCGGGGTGTCGCGGTCAGCGGCCCGAGAACTGAGTGATGATCTGCTGAATCTGCGGAATGACGTCCTGAGCCTGCGATGCGCCCGAGATGGCAACCGCCACGAGAGGCCACACCGAGACCACCAGCACGGCGACGATGGCGGCGACACCGAGGATCCAGGCCAGGACGCCGTTTCGCCGACGGATGCACAGCACCAGCAACAGCAGCGCGAGGCCGTAGCCGATCGCGAGTGCGACCGCGATCTGTCCGACCGGGATGCGCAGCGTTCCGCCTGTGCCGCCCGCCGCCGCGCCGATCAGACCGAGAACGGGCAGCAGCACACCGGCCACCACCAGTGCAACCAGCACGGCCGCCGTGACGAAGGCGGCCCACACCGCGCGAGGGCGGCGACCGCTTCCCCACGACCGCGTGCCACGACTCAGCCAGGTGGTCATGAGTCGGCTGCCGTCGCATCCGTCTCGTCGAACGGCCCGTGCACATCCGTGACTGTCACGTCGACACTCACCGAGTTCTCATGCAGCTGCTGGACGGCGTGACTGATCTGCTGGCGGGCGTGATCGGCCACCGCGGTGACGTTGGCCGGGTACTCCACGACGAGTGACACCGAGATGGTCGTGTGCGAACCGTCGTGCCCGATGGTGACGCCCGGATACGACGGCGATCCGGTGACGGAGCGCCGGGCCGAGTCGACCAGCCGGCCCAGCGGTGTTCCGAGGCGGTGCACCCCGGTCACCCCGAGCGCCGTGTCGGCCACCGTTCGGGCGAGCACCTCGGCGGGGTCGAGGCCGGCGTCGGCCGGGGCCGGCACCTGGGCGAGGTCGATGGGAATGACGCGGTGGGCGTCGGGAGCGGGAATGCTCATGGGGTTCTCCTTTCGAGAACGAGGCTTTCCGGGACGAGGCCTTTCGAGAACGAGGCTGTCCGGGAGGAGGCTGCCCGGGAACCGGATGGTCAGTCGGGCGGAATGAGGGCGGGGCGGGTTCGTTCAGGCCACCCGCGTCGACCCGGCCACCTTCGTGCGGAGACCGCCGACGATCTGGATGACGACGGGGGTCTGCTGTCCGAGCAGCTGGTCCCATCGCGTCACGGCCGAATCGACGGCCGCGCGCACCGCCATCGGCGAGGCACCGCGGCGGGCGTGAGCCGTGATGCGCAGCACGTTCTGCCGGCGCACCCGGAAGGCGCTCACGTCGACCGCCACGATCGCGGGCACCCGTGAGAGCGCCTCCTCGAGCACCTGCTCCGCCGCCTTCGCGTCGATCACCACATCGCCCCCGGTGGGGGTCGCGTGGTCCTCGCCCGCGGTCATCCGGAGCAGGGTGCCCGTGCGTCCGCGCCCCTGGCGGAGGGCGAACCAGACGAGCAGCGCGATCAGCAGCAGGCACACGCCCGCCACGGCGTACGGCAACCAGACGAGCCCTCCGGTGAGGGCCTCCGTCACCGGCGCACGCGCCTCGTCGGCGGCCGATGCGACGGCGCGCTGCACGTCGGGCAGCAGCGCGCCCACAGCCACCGCTCCCCCGCCCAGCACGAGCACGAGGCCCACGACGAGCACGAAGCTGCGGTTCAGAAATCGGTTCGTGGAGTTCATGCCCCCACCGTTCCCTTCTCCGACACGCGCACGCGGGCGCGCAGGGCCGGGGTGTAGTCGTACTCGGCGAGCTCGGCGTCGACGGCGGCACGGATGCTGCCGACATCCGTCGAGCGACCCGAGGTGCGGGTCACGTCGATCACGGCACGGCGTCGGGCGACCGTGACATGCACCTGGTCGGGGTCGACGTCACCGGCGTACGACGCCGTACGGGCGAGGCTCCGAGCGATCACCCCGTCGTCGACGACGGTCGCGGTGCGGCTGCGCAGGGCACCGCGGCGGCCGCGTCGCCCGGGGGCGAGCGCCACGACGACGAGCACGACGCCCACCACCGCCACAGCGGCGGCGATCGCGGTCACGAGCCCCACCGGTGCGGATGCCGCGCCGAGAACGGCGGTCGCCGCGTCGGCCGGGGTCACCAGCAGCGGGGGCCGGCCGAGCCCGGCGAGAACGGATTCGGTTCCGATCCAGGCGAGAACCAGGGCGAGGATCACCGCCACGGTGACGGCGATGCCCGCCCGGGACGAGTGCGTCTCGCGCCGCACGATGCGGCGGTACAGAGCCGGTGACGTCATGCGACCCTCCTTCGTTCGCTCAGGTCGACAGCGGTGATGCGCAGGTCGACCCGGCCGATGGTCGATCCGGTGAGCCGCAGGCACCGGGTGCGGATGGCGTTCTGCGCCTCGACCACGCGGTCGAGCAGTGTCGAGGTCGGTCGGCCGGCGGGCACGGAGCCCTCGGCCCCGAGCGGCGTCACGTGGATGGGGGTGCGGGCTTCGACCCGCAGCACCCCGCGCTCGTCGGACAGGGCGACGGAGACCTCCGACGCCGAGACACCGAGGGCGTCGGCGGTGACGGCCGACACCACACGGCGCACCGCGCGGGCGCTGATCGTGGTGCGGCCGTGCGGGGCCTGGCCGGCCGTCACCGCCGCGGTCACGACGACCGCCGCCCTCGGAGGGTGTCGCCGAGCGAACGCAGGTCGAGCTTGCCCTCGACCACCCGCCCGACGGCCCAGCCGATCGCCATGGCGAGGGCCACCAGCACGAAGGCCCAGAACCCGAGGGTCACCGCGGTCAGCGCGAGGACCGCGCCCACGATGATGCCGGTCGTCGCGGAGGTCACTGAACGCGGCTCTCGGTGTCGTCCTGGTCGTCGTCGGACGGGATGTGCACGTCGGACACGGTCACGTTCACCTCGGTGACCTCCATGCCGACGACGGTGGAGATGGCCTCGGTGACGCTCCGGCGCACCTCGTCGGCGAGCTTCTGCAGCTCGACCGGGTACTCGGCCACCACGACGATGTCGGCGGCGACCTGACGCTCACCGACCTCGACCTTGACGCCCTGACCGCGGTCCTGCGCGTTGATGGCGTTGCGGATGGTGCCGATGGCCCGGGCGGCCCCGTTGCCGAGGTCGTGCACGCCGTAGACCTCACGGGCGGCGATGCCGGCGACCTTCTCCACCACGCCGTCGGCGATGGTGTTCTTGCCGGTCGAGGCGGCGTCCGTCGTGGTGTGCTTGGCCGAGGCCGAACCGGTGGGGGTGGGGGTGACGTTGGTCATGATGCTCTCCTTCGATCAGAGTCGATCCACGTCGCAGCGGGGTGTCTGCGACGGTGCCGTGATGATGCGTGCACATCGGTATGACGGGCTCATCGGTCACGATGGCACGGTCATTCAGGCACTCCACAGATTCGCTGACCAGCACTCACTTTGCGGCCAGGATGCCCGATGAGGCATCGTTTTCCGGCCAGAGAGAGGAGAGCGGGAGAGGGCTATCCCGGCGGCTGCTCCCGTTGCCGGGTGGTGAGGTAGAGGCGATGCGCCGTGATGATCAGCGCGAGCCAGGCCGCGCCGAGCAGCCATCCCGCCAGCACGTCCGTGAACCAGTGGTGGCCGAGGAAGACGCGGCTGAGGCCGACGGTGAGGGCGAACAGAACGGCACCGGATGCGAGGGCGATGCGCGCTCCACGGCTCCGGCGGCGCAGGATCAGCAGGTAGGCGATCACGCCCACCACCACCACGGCGTTGAGCGTGTGACCGCTCGGGAACGACGGGGAGTACTCGAACGGAGGCACCGCGTCGGCCAGCGGCGGGCGCTCCCGGCCGATCAGCTCCTTGCCGGCGACGGTCATGAGCAGCGAACCGCCGCCCGCCGCCACGATGAGCACCACCGGCGTCCACGACCGGCGGTGCACCGCGAGCACGACGAGTGCCACCACCGCGATTATCGGCATCCCGATCGTGCCGGCGATGTCGGTGTACCCGGTCATCACCGAGTCGGCCGCGGGCGATCGCATCGTCAGCGCGAGATCGAGCATCGGGTGGTCCAGGCCCGCCACGCCGTCACCGTCGGCCACCGCGTCGTACACCTCGACGGAGGCGGCACTGAGCCCGAACGCCAGCGCGGCGCCGACGAGCAGGATGAGGATGAAGGCCGTGTAAGGCCCCGTCCTGTCGGCGATCGTCTGAACCGCCCGCGCGGCGACCCGGCCGACCGGGGTGTACCAGTGGGTCAGGTCGGAGTCGCCGACGTACCGGTCCACCCGGAGTTCACCGGAGACCCCGGGGTCGGGGCCGACGAGGGGCGTGTCGTCGAGCGGGAGCTTGCGCTGGGGCCGCCCGGGGTGGTTCGCGCTCACCGGTCGGTGTCCGCGGCCCCGCCGGATGCGCCGGTGTCGGATGCGCGGGCCTCGGATGCGCCGGCCTCTGACACGTCGGACGCGTGCTCCACCCCGGCGATGCCCAGGTCGGTGGTGTCGACGATCAACGACTTGCGCGGCGTCAGCCCGGGCGCCGCCGGCGCCGGAACCGGCAGCCGCACGATCAGCGATCCAGGATCGACCCCGAACCGGCCTCGGGTGGTCTCCCCCACCGGGTCGCCGTCGAGCTCGGCCAGCACGGGCTGATCGAGCTCGAACTCGAACTCCCGGCCGGGCCACTGCTTCAGCGAGGCGAGTCCGTTGCGGTTCCGCGTGGCCACGTCGATGGCGACCCCCAGCCAGCCGGCCACGGCGTTGGGCTGCAGCATGACCAGTTCGAGGTCGCCGTCGTCGAGCACCGCTCCGGTGGCGAGCTCGATGTTCGCCACCACCGAGCTGCAGTTGCAGGCGAGCACCATCAGGCAGTTGGTGGGATCCTCACGCTCGCCGTCGATCGTGAGCGTCGCGTCGAAGCCGCCCTTGAAGATGGCGGGGGCTCCGGCGGCGAGGTAGGCACCCCAACCCACCTTCTTCTTCAGGTCGTCATCGGTGTTGTCCATGATCTGCGCGTCGAGCCCCACGCCTCCCATCACCACGAACACGCGCTCCTCGCCGTCGTCGAACGTGGCCGTGCCCACGTCGATGGCACGGTTCTGGCCGAACAGCGCGATCTCCACCGCGTCGTCGATCGAACCCAGCGGAATCCCGAGGTTGCGGGCCAGAAGGTTCCCCGTTCCGCTCGGCAGCAGAGCGTACGGCACCCCGGTCCCCCGCAGCACGGCGGCCACCGCGCGCACGGTGCCGTCGCCGCCCATCGCACACACCACGTCGGCGCCGGCTTCCAGGGCCGCCGTCGCCGCGCTCGTGCCCGGGTCTTCGATCGTGGTCTCGAACCACAGCGGCTCGTCCCACCCGGCCCGCTGGGCTCCGGCGGCCACCGTCGCCTTGGCGGCGTCGACGTCGTCGAACTTGCTCGGGTTGATCACCACGGCCACCGTTCTGCCGCCGTCGTCGGCGGGGCCTGATTCGTCCGAAGCGGGCTGACGAGCGGATGCGGGGACGGTTGTCACGGTGGTTCTCCTTCGTGCCGCCTCGCGAGGGAGGGCGGCTGGGTCGTTCGCACCATCATGGTGCGACACGCCACACAGTGCACGCGCCCGGCGTCAACCCGGTCGCCGTCACGACTTTTCCGGCGTCGGCTGGATGACGTCCCCAACGAAAAGGAACTCTCATGTCGACACGCAACACCCTCGTCCGCGGAATGCACGACATCGGCCTCGCCGCCTGGTTCGGAGGCACCCTGATGGGTGCTGTCGGGCTCAACGGCGCCACGGCCAAGGCGGCCGACCCCACCGAGCGCCTGCGGCTGTCCTCGCTGGGCTGGGCCAAGTGGGCCCCGGTCCAGCTGGCCGCCATCGTGACGCACGGCATCGGCGGCATCGGGCTCATCCTCGGCAACAAGGGCCGGCTCGCCGCCCAGCCCGAGGCCCGCTCGAACACCACGGTCAAGCTGGTGATCACCGGCCTCGCCGGCGCCGCCAGCCTGTACTCCGGCATTCTCGGAGCCCAGATGGGCGAACGCGCCGAGGAGGGCACCGACGGTGTCACCGAGCCCGACGAGAACGCCTCGAAGGTGCTCGCCGCGGCCCAGTCGAAGCAGCGCGTGCTGCAGTGGACCATCCCCGTACTCACCGCGGTGCTCATCGTGCTCGGCGCCCAGCAGGGCGAGCAGCAGCGCCCGATCGCCGGCTTCCTCGGCCGCTTCACCGGCAAGTAATCAGCCGGGACGGCACGAGGGGCCGGGCGCGCGATGCGCCCGGCCCCTCGTCATCCGGAGCTCCGGTCGGAGCGGATCAGCGTCCTGCGACGTCGTTTCCGGACTTCTGGGCCTGGCTCTTCACCTCGTCGGCAGCCGAACCCGCCTCCGACGTGACCGAGTCGACGGCCCCGGTGGCGGCCTCTTTCACGGCCGACGCAGCATCCCGCGTCGGCTCCTTGAGGTTCTGGCCCACCTCCCTGGCCGCATCCGTCACCTGCTCGACCAGCGGCTGAGCCTGGTCTTTCAAAGTCGATGCGGCATCCTTCTCCTTCGTGGAGGCGGGAATGAGCGACGCGGCGAGCAGCCCCACCCCGAAGGCGATCAGGCCGACCGCGAGCGGGTTGCCCTCGGCCTTGGCCGCCACCTTCTCGGTGGCGCCGGAGACGCCGTCCCGAGCAGCGGACCCTCGGTCGGCGACCGAGTCCGATACGTCTCCGGCCGCCCCCATCACGCGATCGCGCACGGAGCCGACGGCCCCGCGCACCCTGTCGGTCTGGCGGCCGACGATCTTCGACGGGGTGACCTTGTCGGCCAGCGCGTCGACGTCTCCGCCGAGTTCACGACGGGTGCGCTCGATCTCGGCGCGGATCTGTTCTGGTGAATCGCTCATCGGTTCTCCTCATTCCTCTTCAACGTCTCTGGGATCTTCTTCAGCGAGTCGACGGTCTTCGGGGCGCCGTCGATCTCTTTCAGCTGCCTGCGGCCGATCACGTACAGGATCAGCGCGACGACGGCCCAGAGCAGGGCCACCACCACGCCCGACCAGCCGCCCCCGATCAGGGTGCCGAGGGCCCACCACAGGGCGATCGACAGGAACAGGATGGTCATCGACCCGGCGTACGCCGCACCGCCGA
The DNA here is from genome assembly GCF_041927335.1 of Herbiconiux liangxiaofengii. Lineage (NCBI taxonomy): Bacteria > Bacillati > Actinomycetota > Actinomycetes > Micrococcales > Microbacteriaceae > Herbiconiux > Herbiconiux liangxiaofengii. The sequence goes on from NZ_JBHFHD010000017.1 coordinate 40,230, forward strand.
GCATTCCCGCCCCTTTGCCGGCCCGCGAGGCCGACTGCTTGAGCTCGGCCTTGGCGAGCTCGAGCTCCTGCCGCATCAGGGTGGAGAGGTCTTTGGTGACCTCGCCGAGCAGATCGCCGAGCGAGGTCGACGCCGCCTTCTGCTCCGACGGTGTGGGGTCGGTCATCGGCGGTCGTCCTCGTCACGCCGCTCGTCACGGAGCGTGGCCACCCGCTCGGTGTAGAGCGGGGTGTCGTCGACGCCGCTGGCGGGCGCGGCGGCCTCCTTCTCATCGGCGGCTCCCGCAGCCAGTGCCCGGGTGAGCCGTCCGGCCACCACACCGGCCACGGCGGCCACGGCGATGAACGTGCCGGGCTTCCGGCGCGCGTACGAGGTCACCTCAGCGAGGAGGGATCCGGGATCGCGCGCGTCCAGCCACGACGCCGCTCCGCCGGCCCGTTCGGACACCTGCCGGACGAGGTCGGCAGCGAGCCCGGAGGAGTCGGAGCCGTTCGCCATGCTGCCGAGCTCGTCGCCCAGGGTCCGCAGTCCGGAGGCGACCCGCTGCTGCTGCACGCCTGCCTGCTCCTTCAGCTCGGCCTGCGTCTGGTGGTAGAGGTCCTTGGCCTGAGAGGTCGCCTCGTGCGCGACATTCCCCGCCTCGTCCTTCACGGTGCCGACGACGTGACCGGCCTGCTCGGCGGCCGTGTCCTTGAGGTCTCCGGCGGCGCCCTTGGCGGCATCGACCTTCCCCGATCCGGCGTCCGGCTGGGTGGCTCCGCCGAATCGCTCGTCGACGGGGGGCTCGAAGCCGCTCTGCGGCCCAGGAACATAACTTTCCGACATAGTCTTCCCTCTCGATCGCCAGCCGATCGGCTGGGCCCTCCTGTGCCTACGCGCCGAGAATCGGGCCCGCAGCCGCCTAGCCAAACGCGGCGGATCGTGCGAGGTCCGCACGGCGCGGGGCGCGTGCGAACCCGTATCATCGAGGCGTGTCCACCCGCCCGTCAGCCCTCCTCGTCTGGCTCCGCCTCGCCTACCTGGCCGCGGCGGTACTGTTCGTGGCCGCGGTGGTGGTGGCCTCCGTGGCCGCGGTCACCACCATGACCGGGGCCGACGGCCGGTTCTCCATCACGGCCGAGGTGCCAGACGGCTCCCCGCTGGACGACGTGATCAACTGGCTGGCGCTCAGTACCTTCATCGCCGCAGCCGTGGGTGCGCTGCTAACCGTGGTGGTTCGGGTGCGCGCCGCCGCGAGCATCCCTTCGGACGGTTAACCCTCCCGGAGGGCCGCCGCCTTCGCGCGCAGAACCTGCTCCTCGCGCAGGTTCCCGGTGAGCCCCGCCGCCGCGAGCAGCTCCGACCGGGCTTCGTCGACGCGACCGAGTCGGGCGAGCAGTTCGCCGCGCACGCTGGGCAGCAGATACGAGCCACGGAGCGCTCCGGCTTCGACGAGCCCGTCCACGATCCGCAACGCCGAGGCGGGCCCGACCGCCATCGACACCGCCACGGCCCGGTTCAGCTCCACCACCGGGTTCGGGGCCAGCCGCCCGAGCGCCTCGTACAGCACCACGATGCGCTCCCAGTCGGTCTGCTCCACGCTCGGAGCCACGGCATGGCACTCGGCGATGGCCGCCTGCAGCGCAGAGGGCCCGCGCCCACGGCCACGACGGCGCGCGACGTCGTCCGCCCGCTCGAGCGCCGCCCTCCCGCGCGCGATCTGTCCGCGGTCCCACCTCCGCCGATCCTGATCGGCCAGCAGAACGGCACTCCCGTCGGCCGCCGTCCGCGCGGCGAATCGCGACGCCTGAAGCTCCATCAACGCCACCAGAGCGTGCACCTCCGGCTCCCGCGGGGCCAGGGCCGACAGCACCCGCCCGAGCCGCAGGCCCTCGTTCGCGAGTTCGGGGCGCATCCACCGGTCTCCGGATGTGGCCGAGTACCCCTCGGTGAAGATGAGATAGACCACCGCCAGTACCCCGCTGAGCCGCTCGCCCCACTCCTCAGGACCCGGGGTCTCGAACGGCACCGCGGCAGCCGAGAGGGTCTTCTTCGCCCGCACGATGCGCTGCTGCACCGTCGCGACGGGCAGCACGAACAACCGTGCGATCTCCTCCGTCGACAGCCCGCCGACCACCCGCAGGGTGAGCGCCACCTGCGCCTCACGACCGAGCACCGGATGACAGGCGATGAACACCAGGCGCAGCACCCCGTCGCCGATCAGCTGATCTTCCTGGGGAGCAGGCGCCTGCTCCTCGAGACCGTGCGCGAGCGCCCGGTACCGGTCGTCCAGACGCCCTCGCCGCCGCCACGCATCGATCGTCTTCCGGGAGGCCACGGCGGTCAGCCACGCCCCCGGATTGCGGGGAACGCCGTCCACGGGCCACTGCACGAGCGCATCGGCCACCGCCTCCTGCGCGACATCCTCCGCCGTTCCGAGGTCGCCGACCGACGCCACCAGGCCGGCGAGGATGCGGGCCCCCTCGATGCGCCACACCGCGTCGACGGCCTGGCGAGCGGAGTCCGCGGAGGTCACTCCCCCGCGCGCGAGGCACCCTCGCCGCGCCAGTCCTTCTCCTTCTGGATGTACTCGTTGTCGGAGAACTGCTCGAAGTCACTCTCGTCGGTGATGCGGCGCACCTCGAGCTTCACCCCGGGCCCGAGCGGCGCGCGCTTCGCCCACTCCAGAGCCTCCTGCTTCGACGAGACCTGCACGATCCAGAAGCCGTTGAACAGCTCGTGCACCTCCCCGTAAGGCCCGTCGGTCACGACCGGGGTCTCGCCCGAGAAGTCGACCACGAATCCCTCGGCGGCATCCGACAGCCCGTCGCCGCCGATCAGCACGCCGGCCTCGATCATCGATTCGTTGAACGCGCCCATCGCGTTGATGATCTCCTCGAAGTCGAGGCTCTTCGACGCCTCGAGGGCCTCGGCAGTGGTTCGCATGATCAGCATGTCCTTCATGGTCCGGCTCCTTCGTCGTGAGACGCCTGATGGCACCTCCTACTATTGCGTCGAACGGCGCCGGGCGAAATCGACAACCGCGGCGAATTTCTTTCCGACCGGTCGCGCCCTCGGGTTCAGCGACGGTGCGAGCGGCGGAGTCCCGCGCTGGCCAGCAGGGTCACACCGTCGGTTTCGAGAACCGGTCCCAACTCCCGAACGCCCTCCAGCAGCGGATGCGCGGGAGCCAGCACCCCGGCACCGCGCGCGACGATCGAACCCACGAGGCTCCTCAGCTCCCGCTGCACCCGCTGATCGGCGTCGGTGTCGGCATCGCGCTGCGCGTCGGCCGCACTCAGCCACACCACGTCGTCCTCCCGCAGCGCCGGGAGCAGCTCGAAGGGCGCCGTCACCTGGAACCGTACGTCGCGTTCCGAGAGCAGTCGGGCGGCCGCGCGCAGGCCCGCCTCGTCGATGGCCAGCGCCTCGCGTCCGAACACCGCGTCGGCACTCCGACGCGGCGAGGCGCCGGCGGCGTCGGGCCGAGCAGTGTTGCGCAGGTACACGTGACGGGCAGCACGCTCGACCGGTGCGAGCGAGCCGGCCGCATCCGGGGCCAGGTCTCGATCACGCACCCCGGCGAAGAACGCCGGCGAATGGCGTTCGCGAAGCATCCTGAGCTGTTCGATCAGTCCCTCGGCATCGCCCCGGAGCGCCTCCCACACCTCCACCACGGCGGCGTCACCGCTCGCCAGAGTGGCGTACACCGACGGCTGCGCGTGCAGCACCGCGAGAGCGGTCGCGCCCCCGTCGAGATGGGGTTCTGCGTACCCGTGCACCTCGTCGGGCAGCACGTCCAGCGCGAATCCGGCCAGCCGCCGCGTGCCGGCGCCCTCCAGGAAGGGACCGGAGGGTGTGGCCCGCCCGGCAGGTGGCCGAACGATCAGCGGTTGGGCTCGTCGAAGTACGACAGACCGATGGAGTTTCGCTCGCGGGCCGCCCGGGCCCGCTCCTCGCGCCGTCGCTCGGCGCTCTCCTGGCGGGCTTTGAGCTCCTCGGGGTCGACCTCGAGCTTACGCACCGTCACCCCGCCCTTCGTGGCCGGGCTCGTCTTCGGCGGCTTCGCGGAGCCGGTGCGGGAAGCCGAGCCGCCGGTGGCCGATCCCCCCGTGCGCGCCCCGCCCCGCGGAGTCGCGGCAGCGGGCATGGTGCCCGAACCGGAGCAGCGGAAGCCGTGCTTGTCCTCGTGCTGGATCGTGGTCTGAGACACGAACCCGATGGCGACCGACTTCCCGCAGACCGGGCATTTCGTCGTAGTTCCGCTTGCCATCGTGTTCCTCAGATCCTCTCGGTCGTGCACATCGACCCCCGTTTTCCCCGACTCGATCTTCGCACGGATCCCGGCCGACCTCACCACCTCTCGTCTGCGCATCGTACGATCGACCCATGCCTTTGACCGGAGAGTACGAACCTGGCACCAGCGATTGGGCCCGAAAGCAGCTCGACGTCTACGAGGGGTCGGGCGGCACCGAGGGCACCACGCTCCGCGGCATGCCCGTCGTCATCCTCACCACCGTCGGCGCCCGATCGGGCAAGCTCCGCAAGACGCCGCTGATGCGCGTCGAGCACGACGGAGAGTACGCCGTGGTGGCCTCACTCGGAGGCGCGCCCAAGCATCCGGTCTGGTACTACAACATCGTGGCCGAACCGCACGTCGAGCTGCAGGATCGCACCGAGAAGCACGACTACACGGCCCGTGAGGTCGTGGGCGACGAGAAGGCCCTCTGGTGGCAGCGCGCCGTCGAGGCCTACCCCGACTACGCCGACTACCAGTCCAAGACCGACCGGGAGATCCCGCTCTTCGTGCTCACTCGCCGCGACGAGGGCTGAGCCGCCCCCTCACTCCTCGCCGAAGCCCGACTCCACCAGGTCGGCCAGCGCGTCCACCGCCGCGGCGCCCGCCGGGTCGGTGCTCGTGATCTCGACGGTGGACCCCTTCGTGAGCCCCATCGACATGATGCCGAGCAGACTCTTCGCGTCTTTTCCGTTCACCGTCACCTTCACGTCGAACGTGCTGGCCAGCTTCACGAATTCGGCCGCCGGGCGGGCGTGCAGTCCGTCACGGTTCACGATCGTGACCGTGCGCGACGGGGCTCCGGATGCCGCGGCCGGCGTCTCGAACACGGGCACGGCCGCATCCCGACCGCCTCCCGCCTCCGGCGACGGCACCTGCAGGGCAGACGACGCCGACTCGGCCGCCGCCACGACCTCCGCGAGCGACCCACCGGACTCGGCGGCCACCGCCGCAGCCACTCCGCCCTCCACGAGGGGCGCGTCGACGATGCGCACCCGCGCCTGCACCTCCTCGTCGAGGAAGTCGAGGGCCGTCTCCGCCGTGAGGATGGCGGAGCCGAGGTCGCAGAGCACGGCCACCCCCTCCCCCGAGTCCGCGGCCAGCACGGCGGCGCTCACCCGGTCGAAGCTCGTGCCGATTCCGCCGTCGTCGGTGCCGCCCGCCGCCACCAGCGTGGCCGTGCCGGCCATCTGCCGCGCCAGGTCGACGAGGCCTTCCGCGATCTTGCCGCTGTGCGAGACGAAGACGACGCCGACCTTTCCGAGGGTGCCGGTCATCGAGCCGCTCCGCCCGCTGCCGCCGCCGCATCCGCCGCCGCCCGCAGGATGAGCGACGACGACTGCGCGCCCGGGTCGCGGTGCCCGATGGCCCGTTCGCCGAGGTAGCTCGCCCGGCCCTTGCGGGCCACGAGCGGCTCGGTGGCCACGGCGCCGGCCTCGGCCGCCGCGGCGGCGGCCTCGAGGATCTCGGCGGGCCCTGCCCCCTCCGCCTGGGCGGCCGCAGCGGCCTCCACCGCCGGGGTCCAGGCGTCGATCATGGTCTTGTCACCGCTCTCGGCCTTGCCGCGCAGCACGATGCCATCGCGGGCCGCCGTCAGGAACGACACGATGGCCGCCCCGTCGAGCTCGGACTCTTTGCCCACGGCTGCGGCGCCCTTGAGGTACGCCGTGCCGAGCAGGGGCCCTGAGGCTCCGCCCACGGTGGAGATGAGGGTGGTGGCGACCAGCTTGAGCGCGTCGCCCGGCGTCGCGTCGGCGGGCAGATCGTCGAGCTTCGCCCGAACCGCGATGAACCCGCGGTCGAGGTTCTCGCCGTGATCACCGTCGCCGATCGCGCGATCGAGCGTCACCAGTTCCACCCGGTGCTCGTCGATCACGTCCGCCGTGCGCCTGATCCAGTCGGTCGTCCAGTCGATGCCCAGTGCCGTCGTGCTCGAAGCCATTCCTCTACCTTCCCCAGCGCAGAGCAGCCGTCTGCACCGGTGCGTCCCACAGTTCGGTCAACTCCTCGTCGAGCTTCAGCACGCTGATCGAGGCACCCTGCATCTCGAGCGACGTGACGAAGTTGCCCACGAGCGAGCGGGTCACCATGATCCCCCGCTCGGCCAGCACCTCGGCCGCACGCCGGAAGACGATGTACAGCTCCACCTGGGGCGTACCACCCATTCCGTTGACGAGCAGCAGCACCTCGTCGCCCGACTCGAAGGGCAGGTCTTCCAGGATCGGGCCGAGCAGGCGGTCGACGATCGCGTCGGCCGGCTCGAGCGTGATGCGCTCGCGACCCGGCTCGCCGTGGATGCCGATGCCGATCTCGATCTCGTCGTCGGCGAGCTCGAAGCTCGGCTCCCCGGCGTGCGGCACGACGCACGGCGTGAGGGCCACTCCCATGGTTCGCACCCGCGAGTTCACCTTGGTGGCCACGTCGGCGACGGCGTCGAGGTCGTCCCCGCGCTCGGCGGCGGCCCCGGCGATCTTCTCCACCAGCACCGTGCCCGCCACCCCTCGGCGGCCGGCCGTGTAGAGCGAGTCCTTCACGGCCACGTCGTCGTCGACGATCACCGTGCGCACCTCGATGTCCTCGGCAGACGCCAGGTCGGCGGCCGTCTCGAAGTTGAGCACGTCGCCGGTGTAGTTCTTCACGATGTGCAGCACGCCCTTGCCGGCGTCGACGGCCTTCGTCGCCGCGAGGATCGGGTCGGGGGTGGGAGAGGTGAACACCGGCCCGGGAACGGCGGCGTCCAGCATCCCGAACCCGACGAAACCGCCGTGCAGGGGTTCGTGCCCGCTGCCGCCGCCGGAGACGATTCCGACCTTGCCGGCGACCGGCGCGTCGAGGCGGGCGATGTACACGGGGTCGAGCGACACGGTGACGATGTCGCCGTGCGCGGCCCCGAACCCGGCCACCGCCTCGTCGACGACGTTCTTCGGATCGTTGATGAGCTTCTTCATTGAAATACCCTCCGGTTGCCGCGCGTCTGTCAGCGGGGGCACGCCCCGGCCGTCCAGGGCAAATCTACGCCGTCGGTCGCGCGAACCGATAGACCTCCGGATGGGCGGCGGTCGGGCGTGCGCCGGGCGACACGGGCCGGCCGGGCATGTACCTGGCAAGTGCCTGGGGATACTGTTGGCACGTACCGCTCACCCCGGGGGCCGCAGCGGGCGGCCGAACAGTGCGAAGGAAGGTCATCGTGGACAATCTCGGTATCGATTTCTTATCGGAGCTCGTGGGCACCGCCATGCTCGTGCTCCTGGGCTGCGGCGTGGTGGCCAACGTGGCGCTCGTGCGGAGCAAGGGTTTCAACGGCGGCACTCTGATGGTGAACATCGGTTGGGGCCTTGCGGTCTTCGCCGGTGTGATCGTGTCGTACGCCTCCGGCGCCCACCTCAACCCCGCGGTCACCCTGGGTCTTCTCGCCAACGGTGCGACGTCCTTCGGGTCGGCGGCCACGCCGGTCGATGTGAACGCGGTCACGGTGATCGCGTACATCGGTGC
>NZ_JBHFHD010000018.1:0-5627 GCF_041927335.1 Herbiconiux liangxiaofengii
GTGCTAGGGTAGAGAAGTTGCCTGGAACGGCGGCCTGACGGCCTGGTTTTATGGTGTCCGATCCTTGAGAACTCAACAGCGTGCACAATGTCAAATGCCAAAAACCCCAGACAGCCCTTGTGGTTGTTGGGATTCCTTTGGAAAACATTTAAACAACAAAGCAAGTCAGTAATGATTTGTTCTGTCAGTTTCAAACTCGTGTGATTGTGGCCTATTCCGGCCTGGTCGCACAAATTAATGTGCCGGCTGTCTTCGGATGGTTGTGCGTTTAAACATTTACGGAGAGTTTGATCCTGGCTCAGGACGAACGCTGGCGGCGTGCTTAACACATGCAAGTCGAACGGTGAAGCCAAGCTTGCTTGGTGGATCAGTGGCGAACGGGTGAGTAACACGTGAGTAACCTGCCCTTGACTCTGGGATAAGCGTTGGAAACGACGTCTAATACCGGATACGAGCTTCAGTCGCATGGCTAGGAGTTGGAAAGAATTTTGGTCAAGGATGGACTCGCGGCCTATCAGCTTGTTGGTGAGGTAATGGCTCACCAAGGCGACGACGGGTAGCCGGCCTGAGAGGGTGACCGGCCACACTGGGACTGAGACACGGCCCAGACTCCTACGGGAGGCAGCAGTGGGGAATATTGCACAATGGGCGCAAGCCTGATGCAGCAACGCCGCGTGAGGGATGACGGCCTTCGGGTTGTAAACCTCTTTTAGTAGGGAAGAAGCGAAAGTGACGGTACCTGCAGAAAAAGCACCGGCTAACTACGTGCCAGCAGCCGCGGTAATACGTAGGGTGCAAGCGTTGTCCGGAATTATTGGGCGTAAAGAGCTCGTAGGCGGTTTGTCGCGTCTGCTGTGAAAACTGGAGGCTCAACCTCCAGCCTGCAGTGGGTACGGGCAGACTAGAGTGCGGTAGGGGAGATTGGAATTCCTGGTGTAGCGGTGGAATGCGCAGATATCAGGAGGAACACCGATGGCGAAGGCAGATCTCTGGGCCGTAACTGACGCTGAGGAGCGAAAGCGTGGGGAGCGAACAGGATTAGATACCCTGGTAGTCCACGCCGTAAACGTTGGGAACTAGATGTGGGGGCCATTCCACGGTCTCCGTGTCGCAGCTAACGCATTAAGTTCCCCGCCTGGGGAGTACGGCCGCAAGGCTAAAACTCAAAGGAATTGACGGGGGCCCGCACAAGCGGCGGAGCATGCGGATTAATTCGATGCAACGCGAAGAACCTTACCAAGGCTTGACATATACGAGAACGGGCCAGAAATGGTCAACTCTTTGGACACTCGTAAACAGGTGGTGCATGGTTGTCGTCAGCTCGTGTCGTGAGATGTTGGGTTAAGTCCCGCAACGAGCGCAACCCTCGTTCTATGTTGCCAGCACGTTATGGTGGGAACTCATAGGAGACTGCCGGGGTCAACTCGGAGGAAGGTGGGGATGACGTCAAATCATCATGCCCCTTATGTCTTGGGCTTCACGCATGCTACAATGGCCGGTACAAAGGGCTGCAATACCGTAAGGTGGAGCGAATCCCAAAAAGCCGGTCTCAGTTCGGATTGAGGTCTGCAACTCGACCTCATGAAGTCGGAGTCGCTAGTAATCGTGGATCAGCAACGCCACGGTGAATACGTTCCCGGGCCTTGTACACACCGCCCGTCAAGTCATGAAAGTCGGTAACACCCGAAGCCGGTGGCCCAACCTTTTGGAGGGAGCCGTCGAAGGTGGGATCGGTGATTAGGACTAAGTCGTAACAAGGTAGCCGTACCGGAAGGTGCGGCTGGATCACCTCCTTTCTAAGGAGCACTGGCACCGTTTGGTGTCCAGGCATGCCAGATCGAGAGCATCTGTTTCTCGCTGGTAGCTCATGGGTGGAACATTGACATTGGTGCAGCAGGAACTTGGCTGACGCTAGTACGACTGATCTCTTCGGGGGTGGGTTTGGAACGGGTTGGGTGAGGGGTGGTTGCATGTGCACGCTGTTGGGTCCTGAGGGACCGGAACTTCTCCTGCTTCGGTGGGGGAGGGGCTGAACCTCTGGACCCTTTTGTTGTCTCCCTGTGGGGGGATGGTGGAGGGGTACCGCCCGTACTTTGAGAACTACACAGTGGACGCGAGCATCTTAGATTCAGGACGAAAGTCCTGGATCACAAAGATCAACAAGCACTTTCGAGTGCTGTAGATCATTGGTCAATTTCGTCGGACAATTTATTGTTCGGCTAAACGATTCAATAACTCATGTGATTTCAAGTTTCTAAGAGCAAACGGTGGATGCCTTGGCATCTGGAGCCGAAGAAGGACGTATAAATCTGCGATAAGCCTCGGGGAGCTGATAATAGAGCTTTGATCCGAGGATTTCCGAATGGGGAAACCCCGCTGGGCCCTTTGGGTGACCCGGTGACTCCCGCCTGAATATATAGGGCGGGTAGAGGGAACGTGGGGAAGTGAAACATCTCAGTACCCACAGGAAGAGAAAACAACAGTGATTCCGTGAGTAGTGGCGAGCGAAACCGGAAGAGGCTAAACCGATCATGTGTGATAGCCGGCAGGCGTTGCATGGTCGGGGTTGTGGGACTTTTCTGCTGTTACTGCCGTACAGCGAGCGTTACAACGCAATATAGGCGAATGGTTTTGAAAGGCCAGTCATAGAGGGTGCCAACCCCGTAGCCGAAATGTTGCAATGGCGCGAAGAGTATCCCAAGTAGCACGGGGCCCGAGAAATCCCGTGTGAATCTGTCAGGACCACCTGATAAGCCTAAATACTCCCAGATGACCGATAGCGGACAAGTACCGTGAGGGAAAGGTGAAAAGTACCCCGGGAGGGGAGTGAAATAGTACCTGAAACCGTTTGCTTACAAACCGTTGGAGCACCCTTGTTGGTGTGACAGCGTGCCTTTTGAAGAATGAGCCTGCGAGTTAGTGATATGTGGCGAGGTTAACCCGTGAGGGGAAGCCGTAGCGAAAGCGAGTCTTAATAGGGCGATCGAGTCGCATGTTCTAGACCCGAAGCGAAGTGATCTATCCATGGCCAGGTTGAAGCGACGGTAAGACGTCGTGGAGGACCGAACCCACTTCAGTTGAAAATGGAGGGGATGAGCTGTGGATAGGGGTGAAAGGCCAATCAAACTTCGTGATAGCTGGTTCTCTCCGAAATGCATTTAGGTGCAGCGTTGCGTGTTTCTTGCCGGAGGTAGAGCTACTGGATAGCCGATGGGCCCTAAAAGGTTACTGACGTTAGCCAAACTCCGAATGCCGGTAAGTGAGAGCGCAGCAGTGAGACGGTGGGGGATAAGCTTCATCGTCGAGAGGGAAACAACCCAGACCACCGAATAAGGTCCCAAAGCGCGTGCTAAGTGGGAAAGGATGTGGAGTTGCACAGACAACCAGGAGGTTGGCTTAGAAGCAGCCACCCTTGAAAGAGTGCGTAATAGCTCACTGGTCAAGTGATTCCGCGCCGACAATGTAACGGGGCTCAAGCACGCCACCGAATTCGTGGCATTCATATTAGTGGCAGGCCTTCGTGGTCCAGCCGTGTGGATGGGTAGGAGAGCGTCGTGTGGCGAGTGAAGCGGCGGTGTAAACCAGCCGTGGACGCTACACGAGTGAGAATGCAGGCATGAGTAGCGAAAGACGGGTGAGAAACCCGTCCTCCGAAAGACCAAGGGTTCCAGGGCCAGGTTAATCCGCCCTGGGTAAGTCGGGACCTAAGGCGAGGCCGACAGGCGTAGTCGATGGACAACGGGTTGATATTCCCGTACTGACGAAAAACCGCCCAAGCCAATCCAGTAGTGCTAAGAGTCCTAAGCCGGCTAGATGGATCCCTTCGGGGTGAAGCATGCCGGTCTAACGCTCGAACCCGTCTGGTGCGGTTAGCGTATTAACAGGTGTGACGCAGGAAGGTAGCTGAGCCGGGCGATGGTTGTCCCGGTCTAAGAATGTAGGCCGAGAGATAGGCAAATCCGTCTCTCATATAAGGCTGAGACTCGATGGGTAGTCCTCACGGACGAAATCAGTGATCCTATGCTGCCAAGAAAAGCATCGACGCGAGGTTTTAGTCACCCGTACCCCAAACCGACTCAGGTGGTCAGGTAGAGAATACCAAGGAGATCGAGAGAATCGTGGTTAAGGAACTCGGCAAAATGCCCCCGTAACTTCGGGAGAAGGGGGGCCTGAGGCGTGAAGGGATTTACTCCTGGAGCGTTTGAAGGCCGCAGAGACCAGTGGGAAGCGACTGTTTACTAAAAACACAGGTCCGTGCCAAGTCGCAAGACGATGTATACGGACTGACGCCTGCCCGGTGCTGGAAGGTTAAGAGGAACGGTTAGCCGCAAGGCGAAGCTGAGAATTTAAGCCCCAGTAAACGGCGGTGGTAACTATAACCATCCTAAGGTAGCGAAATTCCTTGTCGGGTAAGTTCCGACCTGCACGAATGGCGTAACGACTTCCCAGCTGTCTCAACCGCGAACTCGGCGAAATTGCACTACGAGTAAAGATGCTCGTTACGCGCAGCAGGACGGAAAGACCCCGTGACCTTTACTACAGTTTGGTATTGGTGTTCGGTGTGGCTTGTGTAGGATAGGTGGGAGACTGTGAAGCTCGGACGCTAGTTCGGGTGGAGTCATTGTTGAAATACCACTCTGGTCACTCTGGATATCTAACTTCGGACCCTAATCGGGTTCAGGGACAGTGCCTGATGGGTAGTTTAACTGGGGCGGTTGCCTCCTAAAGAGTAACGGAGGCGCCCAAAGGTTCCCTCAATCTGGTTGGCAATCAGATGGCGAGTGTAAGTGCACAAGGGAGCTTGACTGTGAGACTGACAAGTCGAGCAGGGACGAAAGTCGGGACTAGTGATCCGGCAGTGGCTTGTGGAAGCGCTGTCGCTCAACGGATAAAAGGTACCTCGGGGATAACAGGCTGATCTTGCCCAAGAGTCCATATCGACGGCATGGTTTGGCACCTCGATGTCGGCTCGTCGCATCCTGGGGCTGGAGTAGGTCCCAAGGGTTGGGCTGTTCGCCCATTAAAGCGGTACGCGAGCTGGGTTTAGAACGTCGTGAGACAGTTCGGTCCCTATCCGCTGCGCGCGCAGGAAATTTGAAAGGATCTGACCCTAGTACGAGAGGACCGGGTTGGACGAACCTCTGGTGTGTCAGTTGTTCCGCCAGGAGCACCGCTGATTAGCTACGTTCGGGATGGATAACCGCTGAAAGCATCTAAGCGGGAAGCCGGCCTTGAGATGAGATTTCCATACCTTCGGGTGAGAGGCTCCCAGCTAGACTACTGGGTTGATAGGCAGGATGTGGAAGCGAGGACTAAAGACTCGTGGAGCTGACCTGTACTAATAAGCCGATAACTTGATAATCACTACACCCATACATGTTGTAAGGCTGGTATGGGTGGCCAAGATTGCTTGCGTCCACTATGTGGTTCTCGATGTACGGTCGAGAACCAAACAACATCACTTCGTGATGTCTGTTTGAAACTTCTAGATACATCTCTAGTGTTTCGGCGGCCATAGCGAGAGGGAAACGCCCGGTCACATTCCGAACCCGGAAGCTAAGACTCTCAGCGCCGATGGTACTGCAAGGGGGACCTTGTGGGAGAGTAGGACACCGCCGGACTTACTT
>NZ_JBHFHD010000019.1:0-1094 GCF_041927335.1 Herbiconiux liangxiaofengii
TGTACTGCCCAGGGAGGTTGATCAATCTGCTGATGGGTGGTTGTGCTCCGATGGCGGTGTGGGGCCTGTGGTGATTGTATTCATGGAGCCAGGCCGGGAGTGCTGCTCGGCGGGCTGATTCGCTGTTGTAGTGGCGGGAGAAGGCCCATCCGTTGGCGAGGGTGCGGTGGAACCGTTCGATCTTGCCGTTGGTTTGTGGCCGGTAGGGTCTGGTCTTCTTCGGCCGGACGTTCAGCTCGGCGCAGGTGTCGCGCCAGAGATGCGATTTGTAGGCCGATCCGTTGTCGGAGAGGACCCGCTCGACTGTGATGCCGCGCGCGGCGAACCAGGCCACGGCCCGGCGGAGCACGCCGACCGCGGTGGCGGCGGTCTCGTCGTCATGGATCTCGGCGTAAGCGACGCGGGAGTGGTCATCGATCACGGTGTGCACGAACGCGGTCCCGATCTTCGGGTTGTAGTGACCGTTCCGTGGTTTCCCCGGGGTTGCGGCCCGGTTCCGGTCTCCCTGTTGCCGGCCGACGAATCGGTGCCCGCCACCATCGGGGATGTTGCCCATCTTCTTCACATCGACGTGGATCATCGATCCGGGATGATCGTGCTCGTATCGGCGGACGGGTTCCCCGGTTCGAACATCGACATGATGCAGGCGGTTCAGCTTCACCCGCACCAGAACGGCGTGGACGGTCGAGGCCGGAATGTCGAGCTTCGCGCCGATTCCGACGGGTCCGAGGCGTTTCTTCCACCGCAGATGCACGATCTTCCGCACCAGGGGCTGCGGTGTCCTGTTCGACACCCGGTGGGGCCTTGAGGAGCGATCTTCCATGGCCGCCGGCCCGGCGAGTTCGTATCGGTCGGCCCACCGTTTCGCGGTCGGCCATGACACATGGAAGAACTGGGCCGCGTGAGCGACCGGCCACCCGTCATCGACGATCAGGCGGGCAACACGAAGACGTTGAATGGGCGTGAGAGCAGCATTACGGTGAGACACGAAGACCTCCGGCAGTGGTGATGGAACCTAGACAGCTCCAACCCTCCACCGGAGGTCTTCGTCACTTCAAGACATCACACATCAACCAACGTCCCTGGGCAGTACA